>CAZOEV010000046.1:0-10098 GCA_964578915.1 uncultured Lentimicrobiaceae bacterium | reverse complement strand
CCCTTTCGTTTTCGATAAGGTTGGCCGCTTCAATCAGATTTTCGTCAATGGCAATGCTGCCGATATAGTTCAAATCGGCCTGCATAATGGTGGCGCGGTGTATTTTAGATTTTAAAACTTCAATATTCATCAGTTAAATATTTGATTCCGAAAGCTTACGGATGCGGCTGCAAAATTATTAAAATATTCTGATATTGTCGATTAGTCTCACACTTCCGAGTTCCAAAGCTACAAAAATTCGGGCTCCAACTATATCATTCCAATGGTCAAAAGCTTGTAAATCAACGTCATCAGCCACGGAAACATATTCCGTATTAAAAACGTCAATTTTATTCAATTCATTTTTGGCATATTGTTGCATTTCCTGCGGACTTAGCACATTACGCAATTTTGCTGCCTTGCTCAGGATTTGATAAATGCGCGGCGCAAGTTGACGTTCAGTTGCATTTAACCGCCGATTTCTGCTGCTCATGGCTAGTCCATCGCCTTCGCGAACAGTAGCACAGGGCACAATTTCAACAGGAAGCGACAGCTGTTTTGTCATGGCTTTGATGATTGCCAGTTGCTGAAAATCTTTTTCACCAAAAAAAGCTTTGTCGGGCTCTACCATCTCAAAAAGCTTTTTCACAACCACCGCAACACCATTAAAGTGGCCGGGCCGAAATGCGCCTTCCATCACGTTGGCCAGCTTTCCAAAGTGGTAAACGGTAGTATCAGGATGCGGATACATTTCGTCCACATCAGGGGCAAACAAAATATCACAAGCTACTGTTTCCAGCAGCGCTTTGTCGGCTTCGAAAGTGCGCGGATAGTTTTTTAAGTCTGCGGGATTATTAAACTGAATCGGGTTCACAAAAATGCTCACCACTAAAATATCAGTTTCTTTTTTGGCCTGACGCATTAGTTCTAAATGACCTTGATGCAAAGCGCCCATTGTGGGAACAAAACCAATGGTTTTTCCCACAATTTTTTCTGCCTGAATGGCGGCGTGCAAGGATTTTTTATGTTCAAAAACTTTCATCACAAAATTTAAAAAACTCTTTCAGGTTGAAAATATAATTCGGAATTAGCGCACAATTTTTAGCATATCAGCTTCCAGGCTTTTAACCGGATTTTCAATAATGCGGCCAATTGTTTGACCGTTTCGATAAAAAATAAAGGTGGGAACACGTTCAATTTCATAGATATCAATATCTAAAGTGCGTGCATTTTTTTTAGAATCAACGCCAATCATCACAAGTTGTTCTTCGGGAAAATCAATGCCATCAAGTAGTTTTAAAAAGCGTGGAACTTGAATTTTGCTGTCGTGACACCAGCTACCTAATATTATAACAATTTCAAGGTCTTCAAGCTTGTTCTTCAGTTGATTGGCAATATCAAAATCTGCTGTATAATTGTTGTATTCCTGATTGTAATATTCAGCAAATTCGCCGGTTTGAAGACCTTCGCGACTTACAAAGTCTATTAAAACTTCCTTATTTATTACTTTGTCCATCAAAAGTTGATCAATATCTTGTGCGCTAAGGACGCTATTTATTGCCATAATAATTAAGAAAAGTAGCATTTTAGATTTATGTTTCATAGGATAAGGATTTAATTGTTAAACTGAAAACGCAACTTTAATATGCTGTAAATAAACTGGTTAAAGAATAATTTGCTCTAATCAAAACGATCTTTCAGCTATCGAAATGATTGTGAATGTAAGGCAAAAGTAATAGGAAACTAAATGCTGCCATATAAAAGTAAGGAAAAATCTATAAAACAGAATTTTTTACGCAGTAATAACCGCCGTTTATTTCCACAATACCAGTTCCCCGCGGCTCTGGTTTTTCATTTCTTCGGGAATTACTAATTTAATTTCTTCGGCCAATTTGTCAATAAGTCTGCGTTTTACAAACTGTCTCGAATAGCAAATGCTCACTTCGCGGATAGGTTTTTTGTCGCTAAATGGAGTCACGTTTTTCAACCTGGATTCCGACATTTCGCGCACGGCCAGCTCAGGAATAATGGTAAATCCGCCTTCACGGTTAATGATACGCAGCAGCGTTTCAATTGAACCACCCTCTAGCTCAAAAGGTAATTCGTGCTTGCTTGTTGGCTCAAGTGCACATAGGTTAATCACCTGTGAACGAAAGCAATGGCCATCGCTCAACAGCCAAATATCTGGCGAGGCAACATCAATCACATTTACATGATGCTGCTGCAGAAGTGGATGACCGGTTTGTGCATAAATAAGCATCTCTTCATAAAAAAGGGGCTCTTCCAATATGGCCAGATCGTTGTAAGGCGTTACAAAAATTCCAACATCCAAGCTGTCATTTTTTAGTTTTTCGGCAATCTGATCTGTAATAAGTTCTTCCACTTTAAGGTTTACAAGCGGATAATGGCGCTTGAAATTTCCGCCAAAAAGAGGTAATAAATAGGGCGAAAGCGTAGGGATTATGCCAATGTTTAGATCACCACTAACATCGCCCAGATAATGCTTAGCCATATCTTCAAGACGTCCGGCCTCGGAAACCACTACCCTGGCCTGATCTATAAGACGGCGGCCAAAATCTGTTGGAATTAATGGAAGTTTATTGCGATCAAAAATTTTTATACCGAAATGTTCTTCTAATTTCTTAACTTGCATGCTCAAAGTGGGCTGCGTTACAAAACAGCTTGAAGCGGCTCTGGCAAAGTTTCGGTGATTGTCAATTGCAATTATATATTCGAGCTGTGTTAAGCTTACCATGATATAGATTTTTCTTATGAACTATTAAATATTATCAATTTGACAAATATAGTTATTAACACTAATTTTGCGCTTTAAATTTATTAACCCAAATTAAAACTTTATAAAATGGAAGAACAATTAGTAACTCAAATGCCGCGTATTGGCGACATGGCGCCTGATTTTAAGGCTATGACAACTACCGGAATGATGCAATTTTCTGAGCATATTAAGGGTAGCTGGACAATTCTTTTTTCACATCCTGCAGATTTCACACCTGTTTGCACCACCGAAATGACAGGTTTTGCCGTTTTGGAAGATGAGTTTAAGAAAATGAACACCAAATTAGTTGGTTTAAGTATCGACAGCATCCACTCGCATGTGGCATGGGTAAATAACGTGAGAGAAAAAACTGGTATTTTCATGAGATTTCCCATCATTGCCGACATCGACATGAAAGTATCAAAACTTTATGGCATGTTGCAACCGGGCGAAAGTGAAACTGCTGCTGTTCGTGCTGTTTTCTTTATTGATCCTAACGGAAAAATCCGTTTGATTATGTATTATCCGTTGAATGTAGGCCGCAATATGGACGAGATTATTCGTGCTTTGGTGGCACTTCAAACTGCCGACAAACATAAAGTAGCGCTTCCACTCAACTGGAAACCAGGCGAAAAAGCCATCGTTCCTCCGCCAAAAACTATTGATGAGTTGGAAGAACGACTCAAATCAAATTACGAAATGGTTGACTTTTATCTGGCTAAAAGAGACCTGTAAAAAGTAAAAAACTTTCGAAAAAAGCCGGTTATTAAAACTGGCTTTTTTTTGAACAAAAACGCTGATATAGCGTGAATTAATAAAGAAATTATAACAAAAAATTGACTATTATGAAGAATATGAATGCAATAGGATTAGATGTAGAAAAATCAAAAGAATTGGCTGAAAAACTCAATGATTTATTGGCTAATTTTTCAATTTATTATATGAACGTAAGAGGTTTTCACTGGAACATCAAAGGTGAGAAATTCTTTGTGCTTCACGAAAAATTTGAAGAGATTTACAATGATCTTCAGGTAAAAATTGACGAGATCGCAGAACGTATCCTCACGCTTTCCTTCACGCCTGCGCATGCTTACAGCACTTATGTTGAGCAATCGCAAATCAAGGAAGTGAAAAACGTGAGCGATGGCCGCGAAGCCGTAGAGAGTTTACTTGATGGTTTTCAGACACTTATTACGAAAGAACGTGCCATCCTTGAAATGGCGGGCGATATGAGTGACGAAGGCACCAACGCCATGATGAGCGATTATATTCGTGAACAGGAAAAAACTGTTTGGATGCTCACATCTTTCTTGAAGAAGTAAGCGTTAAATATTATTTTTCACAAGGCCGGTCAACAAAAACCGGCCTTTTTTCGTTTAATCAGCAAAGCTAAATCCCATGTCTAAACACAAAAACGCCTTGATTCACGAAAGTAGTCCGTATTTACTGCAACATGCCCACAATCCGGTAAACTGGCAGCCCTGGAATGAAAAAACCTTGGCCGAAGCAAAAACCCAAAATAAAATGATTCTGGTTAGTATTGGGTATTCGGCTTGTCATTGGTGTCATGTGATGGAACATGAATCTTTTGAAGATGAAACTGTTGCAGCACTTATGAATCAGTATTTTGTGTGCATAAAAGTTGATCGCGAAGAGCGCCCCGATGTAGATCAGTTTTTTATGGAAGCTGTACAACTGCTCAGTGGTAGAGGCGGCTGGCCACTCAATTGTTTTGCGCTGCCGGATGGGCGACCGTTTTGGGGCGGCACCTATTTTAGAAAAGAACAATGGATGGAAGTGCTGCATAAAATTGCCGAACTTTTTGACCGAAAAGATCCAGCGATTTTTGAACAGGCTGAGCAGCTTACACAAGGCATAAAAACCAATCAGTTTAAAGCACTTCACGAAAGTGCAAACACTGATTTTAGTGGTATTCCGGAAGAGATGGCCAAAAAACTGGAAACGCAACTCGACTACAAAGAAGGCGGAACAAGCGGTGCACCAAAGTTTCCGATGCCGGATTTACTGCGCTTTCAACTGTTAATGAAAAACAAAAACTCCAAAGTTCTTGAACACGCCCTGCTCAGTCTTGAAAAAATGGCCAAAGGTGGCATTTACGATCAGGCTGGTGGTGGCTTTTCGCGCTATTCTGTTGATGGACGCTGGCATGTTCCGCATTTTGAAAAAATGCTTTACGACAATGCCCAGCTTATTGGCTTGTATGCCGAAGCCTGGAAAACGACTAAAAACCCGCTTTTTGCAGAAGTGGTCGAACAAAGTATTCGCTTTTGCGAGCGAGAGCTTTTAGGCCCGGAAGGCGCTTTTATGGCGGCATTAGATGCCGATAGCGAAGGCGTGGAAGGGAAATTTTATGTGTGGAAAGCAGCTGAGTTTAATGAAGCCCTAGGCGAGAAAGCAGCAGTGATGGCAGAGTTTTTCGGCATCGACAAAGCTGCCTTGTGGGAAGAAGGCAATAATGTTTTGGTTCAGGCTTTTGATGCAGTGGATTTTGCTGCCAAAAAAGCCTTGACTTTGGAGGAATTTCAGGAAATCAAATCAGCTGCTTGCGAAAAGTTATTGGAAATTCGCGCAAAACGACAGCGACCAGCTACCGATGATAAACGCCTGCTATCTTGGAATGCGCTGATGATAATTGGTCTGGTGAAGGCAGCCACGATTTTTGAACGTCAAGATTGGCTCGCTAAAGCCGAAAATGCTGCCGATTTTATTTGGAAAGAAATGCGTCAGCCCAACGGCGGATTATTCAGAAGCTATAAAAATGACGAAGCAAAAATTGCTGCTTTTCTAGATGATTATGCCTTTTTGATGCAGGCACAACTTGAGCTATTTCAGCAAACTGGAAAAGTTTCTTATGCCTTGCAAGCGAAGGATTTACTCCATTTTGTGCTGGAGCATTTTTATGTTGAAGCGCAACAGCTTTTCGCATACAGCAGCCATGATAGCAATGAATTACCTGTTAGCACTTTCGAGCAATACGATAATGTAATTCCTTCCTCAAATGCTGCAATGGCGAAGGTTTTGGTGGAGTTGGGCATGCTGTTTGAAAATCAGGAATATATCGCCATTGCTGAAAAAATGATTCAGTACCAAGCTGAAAAAATGACTACCTATCCAGCAGGTTTTAGTCATTGGGCGCAGGCGCTGATGCTTTTAGAAAAGCAACAATTGATTGTAGTAACCGGAAATGAAGCTTTGCAAACGGCGCAAACTTTACGACAGCAACTTGATGGTTTAACTTTGGTTATCACAGACGAAAGCAAACAACTTCCAGCAGTAAAAAGCAAGCCCCAGCTAAATGAATTACGTTTTTATCTTTGTGATATAGCAGGTTGCAGACCGGCTTTTAAAAGTGTTAAGGAATTGATAGAAGCTCTTGATGAAGCCTAACTTATAAATACTTACTTAAAGTAGTTTCCCAATTGTTGTATCGATCAACTCTAAATCTTCAGCAGTAAATTCCAAATTTTTTAAACAGTTGATGTTGTTTTGTAACTGTTCAACGCTGCTTGCGCCAATTAAAACGCTTGTAACGCGTTCATCTTTAAGCAGCCACGACAAGGCCATTTGTGCCAGACTTTGACCCCGATTTTGAGCTATAGTGTTTAGTGCACGAATTTTTGAATGCAGTTGCTCTACTTTTTCTTTTTTCAGAAATACTTCTCGGGCAGCGCGTGAATCAGCAGGAATGCCATTCAGATAGCGATCGGTGAGCAAACCTTGAGCCAGCGGGGAATACACAATGCAGCCAATGCCTTTGTTTTCAAGCAATTCGAGGAGGCCGTTTTCGGGTTCTCTTTCCAAAAGCGAATAGCGTGGCTGATGAATCACGCAAGGCGTTCCTAATTTCATTAAAATTTCGACTGCTTTTTTTGTGGCTTCAACAGGATAATTAGAAATGCCTACATATAGGGCTTTTCCTGATTTTACGCTATCAGCAAGCGCTGTCATAGTTTCTTCGAGTGGTGTTTCAGGGTCGAAACGATGCGAATAAAAGATGTCCACATACTCAAGTTGCATGCGTTTAAGACTTTGATCGAGGCTGGCCAAAAGCGATTTTCGGCTTCCCCATTCGCCGTAAGGCCCAGGCCACATCGAATAGCCCGCTTTGGTAGAAATTACTATTTCATCGCGCCAGGGCTGTAAATCCTGCTTCATTATTTTGCCGAAATTTGATTCAGCGCTGCCAGGTGAAGGACCATAATTATTGGCTAAATCAAAATGGGTGATGCCGCTGTCGAAGGCTTTTTGTAGCATTTTTCGTACATTACTAAAATCGTCCACATCGCCGAAATTATGCCACAATCCCAGCGAAAGTGCAGGTAGCTTAAGCCCTGATTTTCCGACGCGGCGATAGCTCATTTTATCATAACGATGGAATTCAGGCGTATAATTTGACATTTTAGATAGCTTTGTGTTTCACAAATTTACAAAATATTGAGCAGTTTCTTTGTAATCTAAAGTGATATTTATGGAGAAGCTATAGTGCTTAGGCGGGTTTTATATTAGTAGATAATCTTGTTATGCAACAATTTACCTTCTGTTTCTGCACTTAGCAAATAAATAGAATTCGTTTTGGAAATAAGTTGTAAAAATTCTTTTAGCGGAAGTTGATGTTTTCCGGCAGAGAGTTTTGGATAATTTCGCTTCCAAAGAATATTTCCGCTGAGGTCAAAAATCGTTAAGTTAACATCCCCGACATTTGCTAATTCAATACTTACAACACTTTCTACCAGCAAAGGATTTGGAAAAACTTTAATCTGATCAGCAACTTCCACAGAAGTAGCTAAGCCAACTGCTAGCACCTCCATCACGCCCATATCAATGCGTCCGGCAGCGATACGCGGTGCGCCAAAAAAGTCAATTTCAGGAATATTGAAACCGGTAGTATCAGGTGTTCCTGCATTAAAACAAAGACTATTGACATCAATTTTCCAGCCTTCTTGTAGGTTTGGGTTTTCATTTAGATTATGCTCATAAACACCAATAAATTCGCTGCCTCCAAACCAATCTAGATCGCCCTGAATATTGCAATAATAAAATTCTGGTTTAGAAAACACATCCCAAACCCACACCTGCGAGCCGAGACTATCGCCGGCCATATTGTTCCAAAGAATGCTGTTGGCCAGCACCGGATTTGATATTTCATTGCAGTAATAGCCGCCGCCCATCGCCGAACTATTGCTGACAATGGTGAGGTTGGTCATTTTTGGCGAAGCGGCGATGAAGGCAATACCACCTCCAAAAAACATCGATGAATTTTCGTGAATCAGCAGGTTGGCTATTTGGCGGTTTGGCTCGGCACGCATAAAACCGATTGCGCCACCCAATCCGCTGTAGTTTGCCTTAAATTCACAGTTTAGCATGCGCGGGTCGCTGAACTCGAAGGATGCGCCGCCGCCAATGCCCGTTGAAGCATTGTTGAAAAATTTCGTTTCTAAGATATCCGGCAGTGACGCCCGAAAAGCCAAAGCACCGCCATAGCCGTAATCCATGCCATCGTTGCCAGCAAAATTATTAGCAAACAAGCAGTTATTGATTAAAAAGTTAGCTTTGTTTCCATAAATTGCACCACCGCGATAAAACGCATAATTGTTGTGAAATTCGCAGTTTTCGAGTCTTATTTTACTGAAATTATCTACTCTCATTGCACCACCATAGCCATTTATGGAATCTCCGGCTGCTTTGCCAAAATAAAACTGGCAATATTCAAATAGTGAACTGTCGTTTTCAGCCTCCATATTTCCGAAAAGGAATCCATTCCAACCACCAGATATACTGTGATAGTTTGATAAACCAGTAGTATCGGCAATAGTAAATAGAATTGGATTTTCGGCTGTGCCTGTTGCTGTGATATTTCCTGCTACTTGAATGCTAAAATAGCCTTCAAAAATCACTTTGGTATTTGCTTCGATTAAAAGTTGTTGTCCGTTGGGTATCAGTACATCACAACTCACAAAAACCGTGTCATAATCCCAGCTTCCGCTTTGGTTTCCGCAAGCCGTAAAACTGTTTTGGCTGTTTGCAATCAAGCTGAGAAGCAATAACAGACCGATAAAAAGTGAACGCATTTTGTTTTGAATTTTGGTTTAGGCGTAAAAGTAAAATTATTCTTTCACAATAAAATCATTCCTTGCATAAAATATTACCAGCCTATTCCTCGTTTAAATAAAAAACACTTCCATAGAACCACAGTTTAATCATTTCATATTTGTTGAACCAAAAATAAACCAAAATGAAGCAAACACTAATTTTTTCACTGGCAATGTTACTTTTATTTTCCTGCAAAAAGGATGATAATCCATTAGAACCTCAACCTAATCCAGAAGAACCAGCATTCAACTTAGCGCTTGAGATAGGTAATTATTGGGTTTACGAGCATTATCGTATTGATTCGGGAAATATTGAAGTTCCAGTGAACCGAATGGATTGTACTTGGGTTGATCGCGATACAACAATCAATAGTTTTCGATATGCTATTTTCGAAAACAAAGGGAATTTTTTAGGCGTTGGAAACAAGCAAATTATGCGTGATTCGGCCGGTTATCTAGTGAATCTTTCTGGAGAAATATTTTTCTCCAGTACAAATTTTTCCGACACTTTGTATCGTTCTATCACTTACTTTCCGGATGAGACAATCCTATATGTATTATCAGCTAAAATGGAAAAACCGGATCAGCTCGTTGAAGTGGATGCTGGGAGCTTTGAAGCATTAAATTTTAAAACAACTATCGCATTTACACAGGATTTGGGGGGTGGATCAACACAATACCTGAACGCCTATTATGCCGATAGTATTGGTGTGGTTATGGATACCTATAGATTTGCCTCATCATCTTCCTATTACGAGCGAAGACTGGTTGATTATAACGTAACAAATTAGCTTTGAATAGCTTTCAGATATTCACAATTTGATTGTGGATGGTATAATGAATCAGTCCAGTATCATAAAATTACCGGGCTTTTCATTCATGTTTTGGTTTAGGCGTAAAAAAAGTGAATAAAGACTTGCTTTCGATGCAGAAATTCAGTTTCCACTTTTTTAGCTAGATTAAGACTTAGAAATTAATTCAGTTCAAACTTCGATTTTGAAAATAAAAAACCAGTTTAATGCTTATCATCTCTGACTTTTTCAGCTGATTCAATGCCATTAATCAATATTTTCGCCCTTTTCAGTGCACACTGAATATCCTTGCAGTTATTTTCTTCGCCCAACACATCAATGATTCCGGCTTTCTGCAGGTTGAGCAGCACTTGAGTTCCGGCTCCTGACAGCACAATTTTTATGTCGTGATTAGATGCACGATCAATAAAGGCTTGCAGGT
>CAZOEV010000045.1:0-10118 GCA_964578915.1 uncultured Lentimicrobiaceae bacterium | reverse complement strand
TTTGCTATCGCCCATCTCACCTTCTATTTCACTTTTTGGCGTTAAGGCAGCAACAGAGTCAACTACAATCACATCAATTGCGCCAGAGCGGATTAGATTTTCAGTAATTTCAAGTGCTTGCTCACCATGGTCGGGCTGCGAAATCAAAAGATTCTCGATATCAACGCCTAATTTTTGAGCATAAAAGCGATCGAAAGCATGCTCAGCATCAATAAAAGCTGCGATGCCACCGGCTTTTTGCGCCTCGGCAATGACATGCAAAGCAAGAGTCGTTTTACCAGAACTCTCTGGGCCATAAATTTCTACTACCCTGCCTTTTGGCAATCCGCCAATACCGAGCGCAAAATCAAGACCAATTGAGCCCGTAGAAATACTGTCGATACTTTCTACCGCGCTGTCGCCCAGTTTCATTATACTACCTTTGCCGTAGTTTTTTTCAATATTACCCATGGTGGCTTCCAGGGCTTTTAGTTTCTCCATCCGAACTTTATCGGCATTCTCTTTGGCTTTTTCTGATGTCATGCTATTGCTATTTTAATTGTATAATTTAAAAATCTGGTTGGCGTGATCGTCTGTTTTCACTTTCTTAATTACTTTCTCAATTTCTCCATCTTTATTAATGATAAAGGTACTGCGCAGAAGTCCTTCATACTTTTTGCCGTACATATTTTTCTCGCCCCAAGCACCATAAGCCTTGATTATTTTTAATTCAGGATCAGCCAGTAATGGGAAAGGCAAAGTGAATTTTTCTGCAAATTTTTTATGCGATTCTTCTGAATCAGGACTCACTCCTAACACCACAAAACCCTTTGAAATAAGGTCTTCATAATTATCGCGCAAGTTGCAGGCTTCTTTTGTACAGCCGGGCGTATTGTCTTTAGGATAAAAATAAAGCACAATACTTTTTCCTTTAAAATCATTGAGTGAAACCGTATTACCATGTTGATCTTTAGCGCTAAAATCTGGTGCTTTTTCTCCTTGTTCTATCATTTTCGTCGTATTTTTAGAAGTTTACAAATTTAGTTTATTATAGCAATTTAAAACAATTTTTAGGTGCTTTTTGTTGCACTTGCCTTATTATTTTCAACCTTATAAAAGCTACAAAAGCTGCTTATGCCGCATTTCTCACAATCAGGTTTGCGTGCTTTGCACACATATCTTCCATGCAAGATAAGCCAATGATGCGCCTTAGAAATAACAGCATCTGGCAAGTATTTCACCAATTGCTGTTCTGCTTGCAAAGGTGTTTTAGCACGCGTTGTCAATCCAATTCTGGCAGCCACCCGAAACACATGCGTATCTACCGCCATGGCAGGTTTGTTATATACTACTGATGCTACAACATTAGCTGTTTTCCGACCAACACCTGGCATCTTCTGCAATTCATCCACATCCTCAGGCACAATACCATTAAATTCCTGAAGCAATACTTTGGCCATCCCTATCAAGTTTTTGGCTTTGTTATTAGGATAGGAACACGATTTAATTTGCTGATAAACAGCTTCCTGATTTGCAACCGCTAACACTTCGGGAATTGGATAAGCCTCGAAAAACGAAGGTGTAATGATATTAACGCGTTTATCGGTGCATTGTGCCGACAAGATTACGGCTACCAGCAACTGATAAGGTGTTTCAAAAGTCAATTCGGTTTCAGCAACCGGCATATTACTTTCAAAATAATCAACAAAAGCGGCAAATTTCTCTTTTTTCGTCAAGGTAAAAGTTTGGAACAAATATACACGATTTTCTGTAGTCGGATAAAGCTGTATTTGCAGCAAAATCATTTAGCAACATTTATCTCCTATCGTATTTATTTAAAACAAAAAAACCTCCGGCTTTTTAGTGGCCGGAGGCAGTTTAAAAGATTTTGTTAATTCATCAGCTTCTCTATTTCTCCCATTGACTTGGTGTTGAAACAGTCGAGTGAAGCGGCAAAATCAATTAAAAATTGCATACTTCTTTTTGTCGGCTTCATTTTGTCAAAGTCTTGGTGAAAGGCACATTTAAGGCTTTTTTCAAGCAGACTATCGCTTGTTGAATACTGATTAAATAAGGATTGTAGTGTAGAATTTTTGTTCATAGGCAGCTAAAAGTTTATTTAACTGCCTCTTAAACGCAAGATTACTTCACTTTATTACTTACCAAATATTTTTTTTACATGGTAAGTACCAGATTTTTTTCAGCTATCATCTTACGCATATTAATCAGTGCATAGCGCATTCTTCCCAAAGCCGTGTTAATGCTCACATTGGTAAGCTCTGCAATATCTTTAAAACTCATTTCGGCATAAAGTCGAAGATAAAGCACTTCACGCTGTTCATCAGGTAAAAGCGCAATCATTTTGCGCAAATCTTCATGAATTTGATCTGTAATCATCTGCTGCTCAACAGTGGGTTCAGACAAGCCAATGTTTTCTAAAAAATCGTAAAGATCATTTTGCACATCAGTGTAAGGGATGCGTTTCGCCTTGCGGAAATGATCAATAATCAGGTTGTGCGCAATGCGCATCGCCCACTGAATAAATTTACCTTCTTCTTTATAAGCACCGCTTTTGAAGGTTTTAATAATCTTAATAAAAGTATCCTGAAATATGTCGTCGGCAAGTTGCTTGTCCTTGACGAGCATCATAATATAGGAAAAAATTCTGGTTTTGTGACGACCAATTAATAATTCAAAACTGGTATGATTACCATTAAGATAACTTTCAACCAGCTCTTTATCAGTATATTCTACTGCTTTCATAGAGCCTCCCTTATTTTAAAATAATTCTTAAAGGGTAAAAGTTATTGCTATAGAAGTCCTCCTTATTGGTAATTTATTCTTAATTAATTGTGCAACTTTTCAGTCGTTTCTAATGGCAAATATACACATACATTTAAGAAAGGCAAATATTATTGGTAATTTCGCAAAAATTTTTTCTTAGCGAATGGAAACAGACATCAAAAAAGACAGCATATATTTAAAAGGTGTAAGGGTAAATAATTTAAAAAATATCAGCCTTCACATTCCAAAAAACAAATTGGTTGTAATAACCGGACTTTCGGGTTCGGGAAAGTCGTCACTGGCTTTTGACACCCTTTACGCCGAAGGCCAGAGGCGCTATGTTGAAAGTTTGAGCTCTTACGCACGTCAGTTTTTGGGTAGGATGAACAAACCTGACGTTGATTTTATTTCCGGGATTTCACCAGCTATCGCAATTGAGCAAAAGGTAAATAGCCGAAACCCACGCTCTACCGTTGGCACCAGTACAGAGATTTACGAATACTTAAAACTTTTATTTGCCCGCATTGGCAAAACCTATTCTCCACTTTCAGGAAAGCTGGTTCAACGCCACCGCGTGAGTGATGTGGTCAACTTTATTTTAGGTCTTCCTGAAAGTGCTGAAGTTTTAATTCTTGCGCCCTTATTATTGCCCAACGACCGAAGCGCCAGTCAACAACTTACTATATTGCTGCAACAAGGATTTAGCCGCTGCTTAATCAATGGAGAAATCAATCGCATTGAGGATGCCATTGAAAATCATCGATTCAAAAAGAAAGACGAAATTCATATCGTTATCGACCGCATTTTGGTTAATGCCGCTGATGAAGATATTTCAGCCCGACTTGCTGACTCGGTTCAAACGGCTTTCTATGAAGGCGATGAGCGTTGTTTTATTCAATATAAAACAGCTCAAAAAACAGAAGTTGTTCAATATTCTTCGCGTTTTGAGGCCGACGGCATCCATTTTGAGGAGCCGTCAGTAAATATGTTCACTTTCAACAATCCTTATGGCGCCTGCAAGCGCTGCGAAGGTTTTGGCAGTATTATTGGCATTGATGAAGATTTGGTTGTTCCTAATAAAGGATTATCTGTTTATGAAGGCGCAATAGCCTGCTGGAAAGGCGAGAAAATGGGCGAATGGAAGGAACGATTAATTCGTATGGCGTCTAAATTTGACTTTCCAATTCATAAACCCTATTACGCCTTAAGCGATGAACAACGCAATTTGATTTGGACTGGAAATTCTTATTTTCAAGGACTTAACGACTTTTTTAAAGATTTGGAAGAGCAAACCTATAAAATTCAGTATCGCGTAATGCTATCACGTTATCGTGGCAAGACCTTATGCCCTGAATGCGAAGGAACCAGATTGAGAAAAGACACTAAATATGTGAAAGTTGGCGGTAAAAATATTGCAGAACTAGTCCTGTTGTCACTTGAAGACTTACATAGATTTTTCGAGAACATAAAACTGGATAAATCAGATCGCAAAATTGCTGAGCGATTACTTACAGAAATTATCAACAGGATTTACTTTCTTCTTGAAGTAGGCTTAGGCTATTTAACACTTAACAGACTATCAAACAGCCTTTCAGGAGGAGAATCGCAAAGGATTAATCTGGCCACCTCGCTTGGAAGCAGTTTGGTTGGTTCCACTTATATTCTCGACGAACCCAGCATCGGGCTTCATAGTCGCGATACGGAACGGCTGATTGCAGTCTTGCATAGGCTGCGCGATATCGGAAACACCGTTATTGTGGTTGAGCACGACGAAGATATTATGAAAGCTGCCGATGAGCTTATCGACATAGGTCCAGAAGCTGGAAGACTTGGGGGTGAGCTAGTTTTTCAAGGAAAGTTCGATGAGCTTAAACACCATCCTGAAAGCCTTACTGCACGCTATTTGACCGGCGAAAAATTTATTGAAGTGCCGTCTCACCGACGAAAATGGAATAATTTTATCGCCATAAAAGGCGCGGCACAGCATAATTTAAAACAGTTAGACGTTAAGTTTCCATTGAATATTTTAACTGTGGTAACGGGCGTTAGCGGATCGGGAAAATCAAGTTTAGTTCGCGGCATATTATATCCGGCACTCAAGAAAGTGTTGGGAGGTTATGCTGAAAAAACGGGACGCTATGGTGAAATTGCCGGGGATATTAATTCTATTTCGACAGTAGAAATGATTGACCAAAATCCGATTGGTCGTTCAAGCCGCTCAAATCCTGCTACTTATGTTAAGGCTTTTGATGATATCCGCCAACTTTTCGCTGAACAAAAGTTGGCTGTAGCTAGGCGCTACAAACCCGGATTTTTCTCATTTAACGTTCCCGGTGGTCGCTGCGATCTTTGCGAAGGAGAAGGCACAGTGAAAGTTGAGATGCAGTTTATGGCAGATGTTTTTCTGCTTTGTGATGCTTGCGAAGGCAAACGTTTTAAAGAGCAAGTGCTTGAAATAAAATTTGAAGGAAAACACATTGCCGACATGCTCAACATGACGATCAATGAAGCGATTGACTTTTTTGAATCAGCAAAAAACGCAGAAACTATTTGCAGACGTATCGTTGGCAAACTGAAACCATTGCAAGACGTGGGATTAGGATATCTAAAGCTGGGTCAATCATCCAACACACTTAGTGGTGGCGAAGCGCAGCGCATCAAGTTGGCCTTTTTTCTCACCAAAGGTGCAACAGAGCAAGCCACACTTTTTATTTTTGACGAGCCAACCACAGGGCTGCATTTTCACGATATAAACAAGCTGCTTATCGCCTTCCAAGCCTTGATAGAAAATGGACATACTATTATTGTGATTGAACACCATCCCGACATCATAAAATGCGCTGATTGGGTGATTGATTTAGGACCTGAAGGCGGCGATAAAGGTGGACATTTACTTTTTGAAGGTAAACCAGAGGATTTAGCAAAGCAAAAACAATCTTATACCGCTGCGGCAATCCGTGATAAGTTAAGCATTCGTAAAAAGTAGTTTTTCTAGCAATTTTTGGATTTTTTGTTTGAAGCAAAAGCTTATTTTTGCCGCAAATTTAAAATCATTCTAAATAATGAAAAAACTTTTCTTCCCACTTTATTTGCTATTTATATTAAGTGCGTGCAACTCACCATCGGGTGAACATGGACATGACCACGATCATGATCACGACCATGAGCATGCTCATGGAGACACTGACGTTCCTGTAAAAAACGTGTTGCATTACCCTTCCGAAAAAAACCTAACCAATGTAAAGCAACTCACTTTTGGTGGTGACAATGCCGAAGCTTACTTTAGTTTTGACGACGAAATGATTGTTTTCCAGTCTAATAATCCTGCGTGGTCGCTCGAATGCGATCAAATTTTTTATACTGCACTTGAAGGCGTTAATATGAAAGATAAAATGCCTCCGCTAATCAGCACTGGTCAAGGAAGAACGACTTGTTCTTATTTCATGCCTGGCGACAGCACTATTCTATATGCATCCACGCACATGGGTGATGGAAGTTGCCCACATGTTCCCGAGCCACGCGCTGATGGAAAATATGTATGGCCTATTTATGAAGATTACAACATCTTTGTATCTGATTTACAAGGAAATATAATAGACACCTTAACGAATCGTCCTGGCTATGATGCTGAGGCTACGGTTTCGCCAAAAGGCGACAAAATAGTATTTACTTCTGATCGCAGTGGCGACCTCGAATTATACACTATGGATATAGACGGAAGCAATGTAAAACAAGTTACTTTCGGTCTTGGTTATGATGGTGGTGCTTTTTTCTCTCCTGACGGAACAAAACTGGTTTTCAGGTCATCACGTCCACAAACAACAGAAGAGATTGAAGAATACCGCAGCTTGCTTGCCCAAGGTTTGGTGATGCCAACAAATATGGAAATCTATGTTTGTGATGTCGATGGCTCAAATTTAGTGCAAGTAACTAACTTAGGCAAAGCCAATTGGGCGCCCTATTTTCATCCTTCAGGAGAAAAACTTGTTTTTAGTTCAAACCATCATTCCGACCGCGGTTATCAGTTTAATATTTTTGAGATAAACCTTGATGGCAGCGGATTAAGACAAATTACCCACGACAACACTTTCGATGCGTTCCCTATGTTTTCGTTTGATGGAAAGAAATTAATTTTCTCCAGCAACCGCAATAACAATGGCACACGCGACACCAATATATTTTTGGCAGAATGGGTTGAGTAATACAAAACCTTTCTTACGTAAAAAAGCCGATTGAAAAATTCAATCGGCTTTTTTTTACTGATTTCGTCCAACCAATAGCTTAAGCTTATCTACTATAATTCAGTTTCTTATTAAGTCATTTTTCCAAAATACTTTTCAATCATATAAAACAACTCTTCGCGACGGATAGGTTTACTAATATAGTCGTTACAACCACTGTCAAGCGCTTTTTGTTTATCACCGCCTAAAGCGTAAGCCGTCTGCGCAATTATAATAACGTCTTTATTGTGTTTACGGATAACCGCAGTAGCCTCATAACCATGCATTATGGGCATTTTAATATCCATAAGTATTAAATTTATATCCTTATTGTCTAGAAACACTTTTACAGCTTCCTCTCCATTCTTTGCTGAATAAAGCTTGTTAATATATGGTTTTAGCGTTTTTGAAATTACCAACGCAGAAGTCTCTTCATCTTCAGCCAATAAAACGTTTAGCCATTTCGATTGTGAACTTACTTCTTGCGGTTTCGCTTCAATAGAAATCTCCTCTTTAGTCTGCTCGATATTTTCCTCATAAGGCATCTCTAAATAAAAAACAGTGCCCTCTCCTACTGTGCTTTTCAAATAGAGTTTCCCATTGAACATTTCTGCATAAGCATGTGCAATAGAAAGCCCGAGTCCAGCGCCTTGCATAGCCATTTTATCAGCAATATCAGCTTGCACAAAGCGATCAAAAATAGCCTGCTGCCGATCCTCAGGAATACCTATCCCTGTATCACTCACGAATATGGTAAGCTGACTGGAGGTTTGCGTAAATCCAATACGAATTTCTCCCTTTTCGGTATATTTTAAGGAGTTTTTGATAAGATTGACAAGAATAGCCTCTAGCTTTTCCTTATCCGCACTAATATTAATATCTTTAGAATTCTGTGAAACATTGCTAATTTTCAACTGTTTAGCTTTAGCCTCTGGCAGAAAAAAGTTAATCTGATCATTCAATAGGTTCATGAGGGAAACCTGGCTAATGCGTGTTTCCATTAAACCAGATTCTATTTTTGAAATATCAATAATATCATTGATTATTCCCAGCATCCGCATTCCGCCTTTTTCAATAATTTGAATATATTCGAGCTGATCATCCCCACTTAGATCAGGCTCCTTGAGTAATTCAGCAAAGCCCAAAATCCCATTCATTGGCGTTCTGATTTCGTGACTCATATTGGCTAGAAACGCAGATTTCAGTCGGTCACTTTCTTCAGCTTTCTCTTTGGCTAGTAGCAACTCATTAGTTCGTTGAGCAACTTTACCCTCTAAATTTTTATTAAGGTCTGCTATCGCATGTTTTTCCTGATCCAATTTATAATTCAAGAAAAAATTGCGTCGGGCATAGTATTCAATATTATATGCAGCAAACATACCTATCACATTGGCACCCAGATAAAAGAAATTATTATTTACAATAATTAAAGTTGGCGTTTCAGCATAGAAAATTGCTCCGATATTAAATAAAATCAAGGTAGAAATTCCAGCTAGTGATGCTAAAAAAAATCGAAGTTTTATAAAAAAATACCCGGCAGAAAAAATCAACATCAAACCACCGTAATAGGCATAGTTTTCAGGGACTAACATCGTCATTAGACTGATACCATTAGCTCCAATAATAAAACTAACAAACAAAAGCCTCTGCCAAATTTTCTTAAAAATCTTGCTAAATGATATTAAAAATACAATTAAAAATATTGGAATAACAAAAACGTATCGAATAGCAAAAAATACTCTAGTGAATTCAGGGCTCAAATATGTATCTAAGTATCCAAAAATGCCGTAAAGCAGCATTACTAAGATAAAAGCAACACGAAACTGAAATATACTTTCGGCATAGTAAACATCGAGAAAAACTTTCTCAAATTTTTCAGGAAATGCTAAAGTGATTTTATTCAACTTCATTTCCTTCACCAAAATATTGTCTTTCATCCGAAACATTTGGACCTATTTTAAGCTTTTAGGAGCGTGGCATTTATCCGTAAATTTTAGCTAAAGTAACAAAATTCAAAATAAAAACAAAATTCAATTTTTTTAAACAAATATTTTCATGTCATAAGAATGGTTTAGATGCCGCAACGCAATAATTTCGCGATAAAGGACTTATCAATATAATTGTAAATGAAAAACAAGATAATCTCTATCGATCATTTTCTATGATTTTTATCCTTTACTGCCAACAGTATAGAGTGAAATGATAATTTCAGCCTTGAGCCAAATGGATAAATATTTCTAATATACTCATAGATATTATTGATGTAAATTTATTTAATTATTACTATTATTTAAGTATTTTTGCTCTTTATCACCAAAACAATATACACTATGAACACAGAAAATGATCAGCACAACACCGACAAAGCGAAAATTTACGATGTAAATAAATCCGGGAAATGCCCTGTTACCGGTGCTTCATCCCATCAACATCTAGCTAAAAGCCACAACAACCAAGACTGGTGGCCTAATCAACTGCGTTTAAACATTTTGCGTCAAAATGCACCCTTTTCCAATCCTATGGATAAGGACTATGATTATGCAGAAGCATTCAAATCACTTGATTTAAAAGAAGTTAAAAAAGACTTATTTGCTTTAATGACTGATTCTCAAGATTGGTGGCCGGCAGATTTTGGGCATTATGGCCCGTTTTTTATTCGCATGGCTTGGCACAGCGCCGGCACTTACCGCATAGGTGATGGCCGTGGTGGAGCAGGAAGTGGCACGCAGCGTTTTGCACCATTAAATAGCTGGCCTGATAATGCTAACTTGGACAAAGCGCGTTTGCTATTGTGGCCTGTAAAACAGAAATATGGAAACAAAATTTCCTGGGCTGACCTGATGGTTTTGGCCGGAAATTGCGCTTTGGAGTCGATGGGTTTTAAAACTTATGGCTTTGCCGGAGGTCGCGAAGATGTTTGGCAGCCCGAAGAAGACATTTATTGGGGAAACGAGAGCGAATGGCTAGGCGACAAGCGCTATTCGGGCGAACGCAACCTTGAAAACCCGCTTGCAGCAGTTCAGATGGGATTGATATACGTGAATCCAGAAGGACCAAATGGCAAGCCCGACCCTATTGCTGCCGCCAAAGACATCCGCGAAACCTACCTGTCGGGTCCCGTGACCGAGTACCTGG
>CAZOEV010000044.1:0-10170 GCA_964578915.1 uncultured Lentimicrobiaceae bacterium | reverse complement strand
CGCTGCTGACGATAGCGTGATGCCACAAACCATTGAGGCTGTAAATCACGCGCAAGCTGCTGGCGTTCCAATTGTATTTGCCTTCAATAAAATGGATAAACCTACTGCTAATGCTGATCGCATCCGCGAGCAGCTTGCTAATATGAATGTGTTAGTAGAAGAGTGGGGCGGTAAATTCCAAACACAAGAAATTTCGGCTAAAACTGGCCAAGGCATTGAATCGCTCTTGGAAAAAGTATTGCTGGAATCCGAAATACTCGACTTGAAAGGAAATCCTGTCAAACATGCCAAAGGAACAGTAATCGAATCATCGCTGGATAAAGGCCGCGGTTATGTTGCTAAAGTTTTGGTTCAGGATGGCACTATGAAAATTGGCGATATTGTTTTGGCCGGATCTACATATGGTAAGGTAAAAGCGATGTTCAACGAGCGAAACCAAGCCACTAAAGAAGCTGGCCCATCAACACCACTTCTGCTACTTGGCTTGAATGGTGCGCCTCAGGCTGGCGACACATTTAATGTGATGCAGGACGAGCGTGAAGCCAAAAATATTGCTCAAAAACGCCAGCAACTGCAGCGTGAACAAGGTTTGCGTACGCAAAAACATATCACACTCGACGAAATTGGCCGCCGTATTGCTATTGGCGACTTTAAAGAACTCAACCTTATTGTAAAAGGTGATGTGGACGGCTCCGTAGAAGCACTTTCAGATTCTATGCTGAAACTGTCAACGGAAGAGGTTCAGGTAAATGTGATCCACAAATCAGTAGGTGCCATTAGCGAATCTGATATTATGTTGGCTTCGGCATCCAATGCTATTGTGATCGGTTTCCAGGTTCGCCCGACTTTGCAGGCTAGAAAATTGGCAGAAAACGAAGAAATCGACATCAGACTATACTCTATCATTTATAACGCTATCGAAGAAATTAAAGCGGCTATAGAAGGCATGTTAGCACCTGATATTGAAGAAGTCATCACCAGTAATATCGAAATTAGAGAGGTATTCAAAATTACTAAAGTGGGTACAATTGCCGGCTGTATGGTTCTTGACGGAAAAATTACCAGAAATTCCAAAATCCGTATTATCCGCGATGGAATTGTGGTTTATACCGGAACGCTGGGATCACTGAAACGCTTCAAAGATGATGTGAAAGAAGTTTCGGCAGGCTATGAATGCGGTCTGAATATTGCCAATTTCAACGATATTAAAGAAGGCGACATTATCGAAGGTTATACCGAAAAAGAAGTGTCCAGAAAACTTTAACCCTACAAATAAAATGAAAAAAGGAAAGTCAATATTGGCTTTCCTTTTTTTTATGCTTTGTAATTCCAGAGTGCTTGGGCCATTGATTGAGTTTATGGATTAATGGGTTTACGAGTTCACGGGTTTATGGGTTTATGGGTTGACGAAATTATTGGGTTCGATTGGCAGTTGGTTTTTTCTCCCGCTGATCTCGCTGATTTTCGCTGATTGTTATCCGCGTAATCTGCGCAATCTGCGGGAAATATTTCTTGTCTTTTCTCCCGCTGATATCGCTGATTTCTGCTGATTGTTATCCGCGTAATCTGCGCAATCTGCGGGAAACTCTTCTTGCATTTTTTCTCCGGCTGATCTCGCTGAGTTTCGCTGATTGCTTTCCGCGTTAATCTGCGTAATCTGCGGGAAATATTTCTTGTCTTTTCTCCCGCTGATATCGCTGATTTCCGCTGATTGTTCTTCTCTGCGCTAATCTGCGTAATCTGCGGGAAACTTTCCTTAGCAAAAAGCTCTGAAAATCCTCTTTACTTTATCCGTCTGATCAGCTGCGAGCGATCTGGCCCTGTTGAAACAATACGAACAGGCACCTTAACATAATCTTCAATAAATCGGATATAATCAACAAGTTCGGTAGGCATAGCGGCTTCCTCCCGAATATTTACAAGGGAAGTTTTCCAGCCTTTTAAGGTTTTCAAAACAGGAGTTAGATTCTGTGTACAGGCATCAAAAGGAAGGTGACTGATTTCTTTACTTTCGTAAATATAGGCTGTGGCTACTTTTATAGTATCGAAAGAATCGAGCACGTCGGCTTTCATCATGATGAGTTCGGTAACTCCATTAAGCATAATCGCATAACGCAGCGCAGGAAGATCGAGCCAGCCGCAACGGCGCGGTCTGCCAGTTGTTGAACCAAACTCATTACCTTGTTTGCGCATCAAATCGCCATCGGCATCAAACAGCTCAGTAGTGAAGGGTCCGCTGCCAACCCGTGTGCAATAAGCTTTGAAAATTCCAAAAACCTCACCTAATGTATTTGGCGCAACCCCAAGTCCCGAGCAAACTCCCGCAGCAGTAGTATTTGATGAGGTAACAAAAGGATAACTGCCAAAATCAACATCCAATAATGTCCCTTGAGCTCCTTCGGCCAAAATACGTTTTCCGGCTGTCAGCTCATCGTTGATAAAATATTCGCTGTCAACTAGCTGAAGCTTCTTAATGACTTCAAGTGCCTCAAACCAAGCTTTCTCGTAAGTAATAAAATCCTGACCATCAATCAAATAACCAGAATAATCGAAATTGAGGTTTTCAATTAGTTTCAGGTGACGCTCACGCTGTTTTTGATATTGCGAGCTAAAATTTTCCAGACAGCTATCTCCAACACGAATTCCATTACGCGCCGATTTGTCTGTATATGCCGGACCAATTCCTTTAAGCGTGGAGCCAATTTTATCAGCCCCTTTTGCAGCTTCCTGAGCAGCGTCGAGCAGGCGATGTGTGGGCAGAATTAGGTGTGCTTTTCTTGAGATAAATAACTGTTTTGATATATCCATACCACTCTTATTGAGTTTATTGATCTCGCCAAGTAAAATAAGTGGATCGATAATAACACCATTACCAATTAGATTTTTAGATTTCGGGTTAAAAACACCCGAAGGAATGGTATGCAGCACAAACTTCTTTTGGTGGAATTCTATGGTGTGGCCGGCATTTGGCCCACCCTGAAAACGGGCAACGACATCATAATTAGGGGTGAGCACATCAACAATCTTACCTTTTCCTTCGTCGCCCCACTGGAGGCCCAATAGCACATCAATTTTCATTACTGGTTTTCGTTAGATTAAACAAAATAGTATCAAGTTGCTTCATAAAACACTGCTATTTGCTTTTAAAAGCCTTCAACCAGTGGGCAAAGTTAAGCTATATTTAAGTAAAAAAGCCGGCAAAAAGCAAATTCCACCGGCTCAATAATTAAGTGAGTATTTTATTGATTTACAACAAATTATTTGAATTCAATCTCTATGCATCAGCTTTTTTAGCTGCCTCTTTATTTTTTATTTTCCCGAAAAAGGTGAGTGAGTGATGCGAAATATCGACCCCAAGTAACTCTTCCACAGATTTTTGAATTTCTTGCAAGCGCGGATCGCAATATTCTAACACGGTGCCATCCTCAATATCAACAAAATGATCGTGCTGCTTAAATTTGAACGAGCGTTCAAACTGTGCACAATTGTTACCAAACTGATGTTTGGTTACCAGGTTGCAATCGAGCAATAATTCGATGGTATTATAAAGTGTAGCGCGGCTTACGCGGTACTTATTATTCTTCATTCTGATATATAGTGTCTCAATATCAAAATGACCATCTGTTGCATAAATCTCTTTGAGAATCGTATAACGCTCAGGGGTTTTGCGATGTCCCCTTTGCTCAAGATAATCTGTAAAAATTTTCTTTACGGTCTCGTAGGTATCGTTCATGTTTTCTTTCATTACCATAGGAAATCTGTGTAAGCCATATTCAAAGTGTAAAATTACACTATTTTTATATTCTAATTAGAATGAATTTAAATAAAAACTTGGAATAATAATGGAACTATCTAAATTTGAATCTTTTAGACTTTAATATCATCAATTCTGTCGAGGCGACTTACCTTCTTTATCTCTTTAATTTTCTTAAGCTTCTCTATTAGATCTTTCAAGCTTTGCGCATTGTGAACATAAACAGTTACGGTGGCTTCAACAACGCCCTTGCTGCTTTCGAGCTGAAGTGAGCGGATATTTAGCTTTTGCTGCTCCGAGAGAACCTCCGTAAAACGATGCAAAAAACCTACACTATCGATACCCACAATTTTTAGGCCGGCCAAAAAGGCAATATCTTCTTTTTGTTTCCACTTGGCTTTAACAATATTATTCCCAAATTGAGACATCAGATTGATAGCTTTGGGACAATTAACGCGGTGAATATGCATGGGTTCGTTCGGGAAAACCAATGCTACCACCTCATCACCAGGAATGGGATTGCAACAACGTGAAACGGTATAGTTAAATTCGCTTGTTTGCTCGTTAATCAGCAAAGGATTAGGGTTTACAAGCGTTTTTGTTTCATCTGATTCAGCCTCCGATGGTTTTGATCGGCTGAACGGATTCGGTATGTAGCGCATTAAACCGCCGCTGCTTTTCTCCTTAAAAACAGCTTTCACACGCGCAAAATTTATCTTGTCCGTAGCAATAAAATAATACAAATCTACTAAGCCGCTCAAGTCTTCATGTTCAATAATTCGGCTAATATTAATCTTTGATGCCTCTATCTTTAGCTGTTTTAGATAGTTTTCGAGTTTTTCGCGACCCTCATCCCTCGAACGCTTCCTAAAATCGCGAATACCCTCTTTCAACCGAGATTTTGCTCTGGCGGTTTCCACCAGCTCAAACCATTCATCCTTTGGATGCTGCACCTTTGAAGTGATTATCTCCACTTGATCACCAGTTTTTAGCTTATAATCAAGCTGTACTAGTTTATGATTGACATTGGCACCAATGCAATGGTTACCAAGCTCTGTATGAACATTATAAGCAAAATCAAGCGCTGTTGATCCTTTTGGCATCGAAATCATTTCGCCTTTGGGAGTAAACACGAAAATTTCGTCGGAAAACAGATTGAGCTTGAAGTTATTTAAAAAATCCAATGCCGAAGCAGCTTCCGTAGAAATCAACTCCCTCACTTTCGTTAGCCACTCATCGAGGCCGCTTTCAGATAGCTCGGAATCTTTATATTTCCAATAGGCAGCATAGCCTTTCTCAGCAATTTCATCCATGCGCTCGGTGCGAATCTGAACTTCTATCCACTTACCTGTTTTGCTCATCACAGTAGCATGAAGTGATTCATAACCGTTTGCCTTAGGCAGGGAAATCCAATCACGCAAACGTTCGTTATTTGGTCTGTAAAATCCTGTTATAGTGGCATATACACGCCAGCATTCTACTTTCTCAAGCTCTATCGGACAGTCAACCACAAAACGCACCACATAGGTATCATAAACTTCCTCGAAAGGAATCTCCTTTTCTTTCATGCGCTGCCATATCGATGATGCCGACTTTTCAGCAATCACCGTCCGGAAATTGAGGCCCAATTTGGTCAGTGTGGTTTCCACTGGAGCTAAAAAATCCGCCACTTTTTTATTGCGTTGCTCCCTGGTCTGATCCAGTTTTCTATGTATAGCTTGATAAACGCCGGGCTCGGTATATTTTAGTGCTAAATCTTCCAGCTCACTTTTGATGGCGTATAAACCAAGCCGGTACGCCAATGGCGCAAAAAGGTAAGAAGTTTCCGACGCAATTTTCCATTGTTTCACGGCAGGCATAGCATCAAGCGTACGCATATTGTGCAGCCTGTCAGCCAGTTTTATTAAAATCACCCGCACATCGTAAGACAAAGTCAGCAACACTTTCCTAAAATTTTCGGCCTGCATGCTTTCCACGTCAGAACCCTCAACCATATCATCAATTTTGGTGAGGCCATCAATAATACGTGCCACCTGCTCACCAAACATCCCTTGAATGTCATTTAGCTTGTATTCTGTGTCTTCAACAACATCATGTAATAACGCGCAGATGATGGAAGTGCGTCCGAGGCCAATTTCACCAGCAGCAATGGTGGCCACTTCCAAAGGATGATAAATGTAAGGTTCTCCGGTTTTTCGACGCATATCTTTGTGAGCATCAGCCGCCAAGCGGAAAGCCTTACGCACCATCCACCTATCAGGAGTGTCTTTGCGCGTATGCCACACTTCGATAAGATTACGATAGCGTCGTAAAATTTCTATGCGTTCAGCCGGTGAATAAGTTTCTAACATATTGGATTTAAAAAAGCGTCAAGGCCTACAAAATTAAACATTTCAGCCGTCAAAACAGCACCATACCCTGCTAAAAAATTGATTTTATAAAAAAAAGACTGCTCCCACCCAAGACCTTTCTTTATTAATCTTATCAAAACACACCTAATTACCTATGATTCAAGCACAGTTTAAAAGATAGCGTATTTACCGCTAGGAGACAAAGCGTAAGCGAATCACCAATTAGAACTCTCCGACACTTATAAAATCATCCGCGATTGAGTAAACCCCCAAAACTCTCATCGATAAAAACCCTTCATACTTCTAATAATTCCTTTCATCGGTCTAAACAAATTGTTTGGGAGTGTGAATAATTAAAAATTTGCACCGTGATAAATTGTTAAACTATTTAAGATGAAATTATTATTAAAGACAAATATGCTGTTCGTTTTTTTGTTAGGCATGATTGCGACACCTACAATTGCTCAAGACAAATTATTTACGCTGGACGATTGCATTAAATACGCTTTAGAAAATAGCACTACAATTGGTAGAGCTAGCAATGAAGTTTTTAGTCAGGCTTCTGATTTAGAACAAAGGAAGGCCGAGCGCGGACCTAATTTATCATTAGCAGCTAGCGAAACTTTTAATTCTAATGGCACCTATGATAACACGGGAGATCAATGGAGCAGAAAAACCAACTCAAACATGAATGTCTCATTGAGTTCTAATATCACTTTATACAATGGTGCAAGAATTAAAAATTCAATACTTCAAGGAAAAATAAATGTTTCGGCAGCCGAAACAGACATTAAAACCAAAGAAGAACTTCTAAGTCTCGATGTGTTATCAGCTTACATTTTTGTTTTGCAAGCAAAGGAACAGCTCAAAAACAGCAAAACACAACTAGAGGCTACAGAAAAATCGTTAGAAGACGCCACCATCCGACGTGAAGCAGGTGTGATGTCTCCTGTGGACTATTTAAATATCAAATCACAGTACGCTTCAGATAAAGCAGCCCTTGTTAATTCGCAAAGCGCATTACATATTAGTAAAATTTCGATAATGCAAACCATAAATATGCCAGTAAGTAATACATTTGATATCGCACAACCAGATACAGATAACTTGCTAAAAATGAATGCAAAAACAGATGCTAGCATCGTATATAATTTTGCATTAAAAATTCAACCGAGCGTAAAAACAGCAGCACTAGATTTAGAGAGTTCAGCTATTGATATTAAACTAGCCAAAACAAATGGCCTTCCAAATTTATCGCTATTTGGAGGCATTCAGAGTAATTATAGTACTGTTTCAAATCTCGGATTTAGCAATCAGTTTTCAAATCAGCTTACCCCCGCTATCGGAATAAACTTGTCCATACCAATCTACCAAAGAAAAGAAGTTAAAAACAAGGTAAAACAAGCAAGCATTGCTCGTCAAAATTTTGAATACAATCTGATAGATATTAAAAATGACTTACGTAAAGCCATCGAACAAGCTTGCGCTGATGCGCAAACTGCAAATAGCGCCTATCTCTCATACGAGGAACAATATTTGGCCGAACAAGAATCATACAAGTTGGCTGCAGAAATGTTTTCTCAAGGCATGTTAAATTCGGTTGATTTTATTAGCTCAAAAAATAATCTGTCAACTGCCGAAAACAATCTTACAAAAGCAAAATATGGTATGATTTTGCAAAACGAAATAATTGATTACTACATGGGTAATAAAATAGAATTTTAAAGAATTAATATTATGAAACGAAAAAAAATCATCATTTATGCAGTTGTTTCTTGCTTTTTAATAGCGTCCGTTTTAACCTATTCACTTATAAATACCAGCACCTCAGGTTATCTATTTGAAACAGCAAAAATAGAACGGGGATCGATTAACAATACCATAACGGCCACAGGAACACTTGAAGCCACAAATACCGTTGTTGTTGGAACACAGGTATCAGGCGTTATTGAAAAATTGTATGTGGATTTTAACTCCATCGTGAAGAAAGGTCAATTAATTGCTGAGTTGGACAAATCTACTTTAAAATCATCACTCGAAAATGCTGAGGCCGATTTAAATAAGGCAGAGGCTGAATTTGAGTACCAAGGAAAAAATCTAGGAAGGATGAAAATGTTATACGATAAAGATGTTTTGTCGCAAAGTGATTTTGATGCGACAGATTATAGTTACAAATTAAGTAAAGCAAGCTTAAAGTCAGCAAAGGCCAATGTAGAAAAAGCAGAGCGTAATCTGGGTTACGCCACCATTTATTCCCCCATTGATGGCATTGTGCTAAATCGCGCTGTGGAAGAAGGCCAGACCGTGGCGGCCAGCATGAACACTCCCGAACTCTTTACTATTACTAACGATTTAAGCGAAATGCAGGTTGAAGCGGACATTGATGAAGCAGATATTGGAATGATAAAACAAAACCAACGCGTTGCATTCACTGTTGATGCATTTCCTGAACTCAGCTTTGAGGGTGAAGTATCGGAAATCCGGTTACAACCCAAAGAAACATCAAATGTTATAACTTATACCGTTATTGTTGCAGTGGCTAATCCCGAGAAAAAATTAAAGCCAGGCATGACGGCCAGCATTACAGCCTATGTAGAAGAAGCAAGCGATGTGCTATTGGCAGCAGGCAAAGCAATACGTTTTACTCCAGAAAGGGAAATGATGGAAGCATATATGAAAGCTTTACCTGAAGATCAAAGAATGCCTCCTCCCCAAAAAAGAAGAAGCGAAAATAGCACAAGTACTGACCAGCAAAAAATGCAAGGACCGCCTCCCAGAATGGAAGTAGGAAACGAAATAAAAAAAACCTTATGGATAAAAGAAGGTGACATAATTAGGCCGATTCGGGTAGAAACGGGTATTAATGATGGCACTAAAATCGAAATTCTATCGGGCATAAAAGAAGGGGACGAAATTGTACTTTCGATGACTATTGGAACAGCGAAAGAGTTAGTAGAGAAAGACCAAAGCAAGCCTGAAGATGAGCAGACGAGCCCATTTATACAACAAAGAAAAGGTGGCGGAGGCCCACCTAGATAAGGAAACTTGCTTTTTACCAAATTTTTGAACTACAAATTCACAAAAGATGAATGACAACACAATCATAGAGATAAAAAACCTGCACAAAAATTACCAGGTTGGAGAGGAAACTGTTAAGGCATTGCGAGGGGTAGATTTATCTATCTCGAAAGGTGAATTTGTTGCCATAATGGGAGCTAGTGGTTCTGGGAAATCAACATTGCTAAATATTCTCGGCTGTTTGGATAGGGCATCAGAAGGAGACTATTGGTTGGATGGCAAGAATGTAAAATCGTTAAAGAAAAATCAACTGGCAGAAATCAGAAACACAAAACTTGGTTTTGTATTTCAATCGTACAACCTATTACCACGAACATCAGCCTTAGAGAATGTGGAATTGCCTTTGTTATATAATTCATCCGTCAGCAATAAATTACGTCGCGAGAAAGCCGAAGCCGCTTTAATTGCTGTGGGTTTAAAAGACCGCATGAAACACTTATCTAACCAAATGTCTGGCGGCCAGCAACAGCGAGTGGCTATTGCACGCTCAATTGTAAACGATCCAGTAATTATTCTGGCTGACGAGGCAACTGGCAATCTTGATACACGCACCTCTTTTGAAATAATGGCATTGTTTCAGGAATTAAACGAAAAAGGAATTACAATTGGATTCGTAACGCATGAATCTGATATCGCTATGTTTACCAAAAGAAATATCTTGTTTCGTGATGGAAAAATAATAAAAGATACCGACACGATAAATAGGATGAGTGCTAGCAAAGCAATTTTGAATCTGCAAAACGAAGATTAATAGTTGAATCGGAACTTTTGGTTCCTATTAAAAACATAAAGAGCAATTAAAATGAAACTTCTAAATATTATTAAAATCGCTATCGCAGCTATTCAACGAAATAAATTACGATCGTTCTTAACCATGTTGGGCATTGTAATAGGAGTTGGAGCCGTAATTACTATGCTTGCCATCGGTCAGGGCTCAAATGCAAGCATCAAGGCTAAGATTTCTTCGATGGGAACCAATTTGATTAG
>CAZOEV010000043.1:0-10228 GCA_964578915.1 uncultured Lentimicrobiaceae bacterium | reverse complement strand
GAAGCAGCACTCAACGAACTACAACAATATCAGTGGAGTGGCAATATCAGGGAGCTACACAATGCCGTGGAACGGCTGATAATTTTAGGCAGCAATAAAATTGAAGAAGAAACAGTGAAGAAATTCGCCCGTCCGCTAAATAATTGACCTCAGACCAAAATAATTGTATCTTTGCACTCCTTTTTCGGCATGGTTTATGCAGTAAAAGGACTGACCGTAAGTCTTGGGGCTGACTGGTTTTGACAGCAAGATGAATGGTTACGTAAGCATGCCGAGCCTTTCGATGACGCTCGTAAATCTTGATCGAAAACAACAATTGGCGATAATAACTACGCTCTCGCAGCGTAATCGAAGTTTAGTAGATTACAGCTTCATCCCGTCATAAGATGGCGGGACGAGACATCTCGCGGGTGGACATGCCTGACTCCGGCTCGATCACGAGGTGCTAATCAACCTCAGGATAGGTTTGCAACTGCTTCGCTTGCAAACTGAAGTAACAGAAGCTAAGTGATAGCTTAGGATGTCTGTGTCCTTTCTACCAACGAAAACCAATTACAGAATAAGCATGTAGAAAGCTTAATAATTCCTTGTTTGGACGAGGGTTCGAGTCCCTCCAGCTCCACTAAAGTGGAGAGAAAAACACCGAAAAATGAATTTTTTTCGGTGTTTTTTTTTGTTTGCTTAGGATGGTGATATCTGGCGGAGAACTCAGCAGTTACAATATTTTTAAAACTCTTATAAACTTTTGTAAGTTGTCCAGTTTTTTAGTGAATAAACTGGACATTTAAATAAATTAGACAGCAAGAAGTTGAAATGGAATCAACTGAATACAAGATATTTACAACTGGTAGATAATTCAAAGGGTATATCTTCACCTATACTAATTTTCCTGTTGAGGTAACAAAATAAAAATTGTGATTAAGGAGCGATAGGCTGCTTTTTTCACGCCTTAAATATTCTATTCTAAAAGTTCAGTTGTGTGGAGAGCTACACTATTATTACAACAACCAAAAACCCCACCTTGTCGCCTCAACACTTATTCCCAACTTTACTTCACTGAATTGAAAGGAAAATTGTAATTTCGCAACCTTAATTGGCCCCATAGTTCAATGGATAGAATTTCAGATTCCGGTTCTGAAGATTTGGGTTCGAATCCCGGTGGGGTCACACACAAAACACAGCAAAAGCTTGTGTAAATCAATAGAGAGAGAATTTGCACTTTGCAATTTCTCTCTCTTTTTTCATAAATGCAAGAATAGTGCAAGAAAATAACGCAACTTTATGACTAATGTAACAGCAAATGCACCTGTTTTAATTACACTGATATTGCCTATCTAAGTTTAAGTGCCTATATTTACGTTTTTCTACGTAGAAAAACATCTAATTTTAGTATCATGAAAGTAAAATTACTTTTTATAGTTCTAGCTTTTTATAGCACAGGTTTATTTGCACAGGATTTTGCGTATTCCGAACGCCTAATGCAAAGGTTTGATGCTGCTCAGCAACAAGCAGCTCAAAAAAAAGTTAGCAATGCCGATTATTTCTGGCTAACTCCTTTGCTTATTGAAGCGCGTCAAAACAGGGTTAGGCTTAGCCCAGAAGTACGAGAGTTTTTTAAAGATTTCGATGAAAGGCCTGTTTTTGAAGGTACTGAGCAAATTTTAAGATTAGGCAATTTCGCATTTCATTACACAACTCATGGTCCTGCTGGCGAACGCGTTGACTCGACCGACACCAATGGCAACAACATTCCTGACTATGTCGATTTTATGGCTAATGCTTTTGTTGACGATATTTACGATATGTATCATACCATAAGTGGTTATACCATTCCTCCTGCCGATGGCACTGCTGGCGGTGACGCGCTTTACGACGTTTATATTAAGGCAAGTGCTGCACCCGACTTTGTTTATGGTTTTGTGGCCGGCGAAACAGAGATTGGTGACAACCTCAATTCCACGCATATTATTGAGCGGGATGCCTACACAAGTTTTATGGTAATGCTTAGTAATTACGACGATTTTCCTTCGGCAGAAGATATCGCTATAAAATTTACTGCCGCGCACGAATATATGCATGCTGTGCAATTTGGTGTCTCATCTTCAATGGACGATTGGTTTTATGAAGCTACCGCGGCTTGGACCGAAGATTATGTATATCCGGGATTAGATGACACCTTTCAATATTTGGATTATTTTTTCATAAATCCTGATGTATCTTTAAGCCTTAATGATGATGAAGATCCAGATTTTGATGGCCATTGGTATGGCTCTTGGCTATTTTATAGATATATTACTGAGCATTTTGGAAATGATATTATAAGGCGTGTTTACGATAAATGTGTACTTTATGATGTTATACCCGCACTTGATTATGAACTTATAGAATTTCACAATACAACTTTCAGAGAAGAATTTAAGAATTACATTTTAGCGAATATCATTATGCAAAGTGATGTGGCCTACGCTCCTTATACTTACGATAGGGCTGATGACTATGAAGCATACATTAGCACTATTGAAGACAAAGAGTTGATCGAATACGTTTTTGATTATACCGGTAATGATATTTATTTCAATAGCAAAATAAGTGGAAACGATAGGTTGATGCGTCTCAGTGCCGACTATTTTCAGGTCAATACAAACGACGACTTTAAAATAGTATTGGAAACACAACAATATGAATATGAGTTAGAGTTTATGCTAGTTAAACTCAATATGACTACTTCAACTATTGAAGTTCAGGATGCAGATTACACTACTAATCAGGGTGTTATTAACGTGACAGATTTCGCTAATTGGGAACAATTTATTCCTGTTGTAATACGCCATGACTTTCAAGTAGCGGACATTGATCCTATTGATTACGAACTTTTTATCACAAAAGCAGATTATTTATCGGTAGCTGAAAAAGACAATACTAAAGCTGTAAAAGTATATCCCAATCCTGTCAATGATTATTTTACGATTGAAATGGATAGCGATAGTAATACTTCAACCATTGAGGTTTATTCTTTTTCAGGTCAATTAGTTAAGATGTTTTCGCCTCAGGCAAATAACCGCTACAATATAGCTGATTTACCAAAAGGCATTTATACAATTAAAGTGGTTGGAAACACAACTTACGGTAGTTTTAACAAAGTAATTATTACACGTTAAAATATGAAGAAGTTATTGTATTTTTTTATCACTATAGCTTTATTTTCAGGATGTAAAACTGTTAAACAAACATCCAACACAAACATTGCCTTCCTCACATTAGAAAAAACAATGTGCAGGGGGCAATGCCCTGTTTATTCCCTTTCAATATTTGATAACGGATTGGTTAAATATAGTGGCAAAAAAAACGTGGAGAAAATCGGCAACTTTGAAAAAACACTGTCCAACGCGGAAATTCAAAGTCTGAAAACCGCCTTTAATCAGGCTGATTTTTTTAGTTTTGAAGATGAATATACTGCTAAGGTAACAGACTTACCTTCCACCTATATTTCTTTTACGAACGATGGACAAACCAAAAAGATTCGTGATTATTATGGCGCCCCAGATTCGCTAAAACAGCTGGAGGAACTGCTGGTTGCAGTGGCAGAAAGCAAAGAGGGTTGGCTGAAAGCCGCAAACCAATAGTAAAGTAAAAGCAGGTGAATAATTCACCTGCTTTTTTGTTTATAAAAAGCCAGCAACCAATAATCAGCTGCTTATTATTTGTGTTGGTTTTTTTCACTGCATAAATGCCCACGCTGACTATTCCACCAACTCAAAACCAAACTCTCTGCCTTTGTCGATGGCTTTCACGCCTTCTTTCATCCAAATTGGTTCGGGTGCATCTTTGAGGTAATAATCAAAAAACTGCTCAAACCGAATGGTAAGATCCTGCATATCAGCAAAACGACTCAAATTATGAGGCGCCTTATTATACACCAACATCCATACAGGTTTGCCTAATCTTCTGAGGGCTGTAAAATACTCAATCCCTTGGTACCAAGGCACTGCACCGTCGGCATCATTGTGCATAATCAGCAGCGGCGTTTCTACTTTATCAGCAAAAAAGAGCGGTGAATTTTCAATATAATCATCAAAATTAGTCCACAAATCGCCACCAATGCGGCTTTGGCCGTCTTCATACTGAAAAGCCCGCACCATGCCACTACTCCAGCGAATGCCACCATAAGCACTCGTCATATTACTCACTGGAACGCCTGCCATTGCGGCTTTGAAGCGATTGGTACGCGTAACAAGCCAGGCAATTTGATAACCTCCCCAGCTTTGCCCCTGCAAGGCCATCCGACTGCTGTCGATAGCTGGATATTTCTCCAAAACACGATCCACGCCACTCATAATAGCATCATACGCACTTTGGCCAGGTTTGGCTGTTTCATAAACAATATCCGGGATAAAAACTGCATAGCCGCGACTGGTATAATCCGTGAAGTTAATGACTGAGCGCGAAGGCTTTGGCGGATAATGCCTGTGCAGATCATCGCTGTATTTTTCGTAAAAATAAATCATCATCGGATAGTCGCCATTGGCATCGTAGTTAGCTGGCAAATACATCAATCCATCAAGCGATTTTCCGCCATAAGAAGTCCACGAAACGCGCTCCACAGTTCCCCAGCAATAATTTTGCTGCTGAGGATTGGCATGAGTAAGTTTCTCTGGATTTTTCCACTTCGCATCCGCCATAATCCAATCCGGAAATTCAGTAAAAGTCTCGCGTTTAAACAAAAATCTTTCTGCATCTTTTGCTTTCTTTAAACCGGTATAACGCGCTGCATCGTAGGCCAACATTTCAATTTTATCCTTCTTGCGGTTTAGTCGGGCATAACCGGATTTTTTGGACAAATCATTGAAAACGCTCAAATAAATCTCTTCCGGCACAAATACCGCTTCCCGATCTGTTTTCGCATAACGGTATCGCAGCGGGTTTTCAGCATCCTGATAGGTGATTTTTCGAGCATTTTTCGCCTCGGCGGGATCCAGCTCCCATAGTTCATACTTGCTATACACCAAAAACTTTCCATCGACCGTCCAGCCCGCCACACCCTGCATTCCAGCTTCATTTGGAATATCATTTTCATCATTGTAAAAAGTATCCATCTGATGATTGGTGAGAACCTGTGATTTAAGGCTTTCAATATGCAGACTTTTCCAAAGGCTGTCGTTTCCATCATAATAAATTAAATAATCTCCTTTTGGATTCAGGCTTGCCATGGAATTGGCTTTGGTGAGCAGGCGCAAGCTATCGCCATTAAGTCTGTTAATGCGGTAATAATCAGAATAGCGTGTTTGTTCCCAGCTGTATAAATACTCATAAGCTTTTGACGATCGCCCTAAAAAATACTTCGGATTATACTTCATTTCAGCGCGTACCGAAGTTATTTGCTCATTTTCCAATGGCACTAAATTTCTACTCTCAGGATACCAGGCGGCCAAGTAATTGCGTTTCTTTTCTGTCTCCAGATTTTTTATTTGTTGCGTTTGCAGTTGTTGATCTTTCCAATTCCAGATGTCCACGCTCACTTTTTCGTCATCAATAAGACTGTCTTTAATGGTTGGCAAAGGTTTTGGTGCCAAACCAAGATAAACCGTTGTTCCGTCTTCGCTAAAAGTGATTTTACCATGTTCACTCAGGCTATAATTCACAGGCATATTCTTAGTTAGCGTATCAATTGCAACAAACGCGACCTTATTCTCGGACCAAAAAGCCATTTGATATACTTTTCGTTTGGTCGTATCTGGACTAAAGCTGATTACCAACTGCTTACCTTCTAAATCTGCTGACAAGGCATTGATTTTTCCTTTAGTGGTAAACAGTATTTCAGGGGTTTCCCAGCCTGGCTTATAGCGATTTACGGTCAACGAATCAATACTATCCACAGGCTTTGTTGCAAAAAAAAGCGTATTGGATTTGTCAGCAATTTCAAAATGACTTACCTGCTTGAAATAACGGATTTGTTGGTCGTCAGGATTTCTCACGCCCAAAAAAGCAAAGTCGTCTTTTTTGCCTGATTTTTTTGTTTTTTTTGCGGTACTATCCGTTTCTTTAAACTGCTCTGGAATGAATTCTGTTTCATGCAGAAAGGCCAGCAAATTACCTGCTTTTGTTGGAAAGCGAAAGGATTTTACCGCAGGAATTTTTTCAATTGATTGGGATTTCAAATCAAAAATTCCCAGGCTGTCTTTGGATAGCTTATCCTTTTTCACGCCATCAAGCTTTTGCTTTTTCAGGCTGTCGTAGGCTGGATATATTTTAAAAGCAATCCAGTCGTTTTGCGGACTAAATCGTGCATCTTTAGCGCGGTGGATGGTATCGCTTCCATTTTTGTGCAAATTTTGGACAATCAAACTACCATCACCGCGGTAGGGATTGCGTTCGTAGGCAAACCATTTGCCGTCTTTAGAAATTTGTTCCCCATCTAATTTGAACCAAAATTGATGTTGTGTGTGGTCAATTTCAACACAGTTTTGGCTGTAAGACTTAGGAACAAGAAAAATAAAAAAAAGTGCTAAGGAAAGATATTTAGTCATAAAGCAAGATTTATTTGCAATCACGCAACCGTTTGTGAAGAATATTATCTGCGCAAATTTAAAAAAAATCATAAATAATCAACGAAAACTACTGATTTATCAGCCTTTGCGAACAACTCATTTTTCCACGCTACTTTAATAGTATCAAGAAAAATGCTATTTTTGTATCAACAATTTCAATCAAGGCAATAAGGACATTACAAAATTCAACATGAGCTATATTTCTTTTGAAAAAAGTCAACTCGTCAACCTGGAATTTGCATTAAAACACGAGCTTTTGCGCAGCAATCGTGCAGGCGGCTATTCAAGTACTTCTATTTCGGGTTGCAACACCCGTAAATACCACGGATTGCTCGTTGTGCCGCAGCCCTGGCTTGATCAGGACAACCATGTTTTGCTTTCGTCACTTGACGAAACGATTATTCAACATGACGAAGCATTTAATTTTGGGCTAAGAATGTATCCTCACGGGCATCACGAGCCCAGAGGGCATAAGTATCTGCGCGATTTTACGGCAGAACCCATCCCAAAAATCACCTACCGTGTTGGTGGTGTTGTGCTGAGCAAGGAAATGCTTTTTGCCGAAAATGAATCACGCATTCTCATCCGATACACTTTGCTCGACGCTCACAGTAAAACAACGTTGCGGCTAAAGCCTTTTCTGGCTTTCCGCAATGTGCACGAATTGACGCGCTCCAATTACGATGCTAACACCAAATACAGTCCACTAGCAAATGGTGCTAGCTGGCAAATGTATCACGGCTATTCACCCCTTCATTTTCAGCTTTCCAAAAAAACAGAATATACGCATGTGCCTGATTGGTACTATAATATTGAATATATTCGTGAAAAAGAACGTGGTTTTCCAAACCAGGAAGACCTTTTTGCTCCCGGATTTTTTGATATTGAATTAAAGAAAGGCGAAAGCATTATCGTTTCGGCAGGCTTGGAAGAAAAAGAACCAGCGCAATTTAAGCGACAATTTGCCGCAGAGATTAAGAAAAGAGTTCCACGTGACAGTTACGAAAACTGTTTGATGAATGCTGCTGAGCAATTTATTGTAAAAACTGCAAATAAAACAGCGCTTATGGCTGGTTTTCCGTGGTTTGGCACCTGGGGTCGCGACACTTTTATTGCCTTGCCTGGCATCACGCTCACACGTAAGGATGAATCCAGCTTTAAAGCTGTTATCGATACTATGATAAGCGGCATGAAAGGGCCTTTGTTTCCAAATTTAAATCGGCGCAATGAAAATGAATATGCTGCTGCTGATGCGCCACTCTGGTTTTTCTGGACACTTCAACAGTATATTGAGATGGCTGGAAAAACAAAAGCCAGCGTGTGGAAACTCTATAAAAAGCCTCTTATCACCATTCTGGAAGGCTATCGCAACGGCACTGATTTCAACATCAAGATGCAAGAAAACGGCCTTATCTATGCGGGCGAAAAAAATATGGCAGTTACTTGGATGGATGTTGTGTCCAACAAAAGACCCGTGACACCGCGAAATGGAATGACCATAGAAATCAACGCGCTGTGGTATAATGCGGTGAATTTTGCACTCGAACTGGCCAAAGCTGCTAAAGACACATCATTTGTTTCTACCTGGGAATCACTTCCTGAAACTATCAAAGCATCCTTTACTTCCACATTCTGGGACGAAGAAAATCAGCGTGCCGCTGATGTGGTGCTTGGTAACGAAAAAGACTTCTCTGTAAGGCCCAATATGCTATTCGCTGTTTCGCTGCCTTATAGCCCATTGGAAGACGAAGTGAAAATAAGAATACTTAAAACGGTGAAGTCAGAACTCCTCACAACAAGGGGATTGCGTTCGCTTTCACCGAAGAACCCTAAATACAAAGGTCTGCTTGTTGGCAACCAAAAAGAACGCGATCAGGCTTACCATCAAGGCACCGCTTTTCCTTGGCTTATTGATCATTTTGCAGAAGCATGGCTCAAACTAAACGGAGCCGGCGGCCTAAGCCTAATAGAAGAAATTTATCAAAATTTTGAAGCCACGATGTTTGAAGGCGGACTTGGCTCGGTGAGTGAGGTTTACGATGGAGATCCGCCGCATGAAGGCCGAGGCGCCATTTCGCAGGCATGGAGTGTTGCAGCCTTATTGCGTCTGAATTACATCATTGAACAGTACAAACGAAAAACCAAATAAACAGCTATGAAGATACTCATGTTCGGTTGGGAATTTCCTCCACATATCACCGGCGGACTTGGTACGGCCTGCTTTGGGCTTACCAAAGGACTGGTGAAACATGATACCGATGTTATTTTTGTCGTTCCTAAAGCTTATGGAGACGAAAGCCAGGAAGCCGTCAGACTTGTCAACGCCAGTGATGTTAATATCGACCTTGATAAAGACGAAGAACGCGTATATTGGGACAGGGTTCAATATATGGAGATTGGCTCAAACATCATCCCTTACGTTGGTCCGGAGGCTTTTAGCAAAATCACCGAACAAGAAAAACGCGCCAGTGAAAACTTTAAAAGCAAGGTTTTTGCTCAAAGTTATGAGTTCTCAGGCAAATACGGCCTCAATCTGATGGAAGAGGTGGCTCGCTATGCGCTTATTGGCTCGGCCATCGCTACCAAACATGATTTTGACGTTATTCATGCCCACGACTGGCTTACTTATTCTGCCGGTGTGGCAGCCAAAGAAACCAGCGGAAAACCTTTGGTGGTGCACATGCACGCCACAGAATTTGATCGCTCGGGCGAAAATATAAACACCGATGTATTTGCCATAGAAAAACGCGGCATGGAAAAAGCTGACCGTGTGATTACCGTGAGCAATCTCACCCGAAAAATTGTTATCGACCGCTATGGCATCGATCCTGCAAAGGTGATTACGGTGCACAATGCCGTTGAACCTAAAGACAAAGAAACGCCAACGGATGTTAACAAGCAGGTAAAAGAAAAAGTGGTGACCTTTTTAGGTCGTATCACTTTCCAGAAAGGCCCGGAATATTTTGTGGAAGCTGCAAACAAAATTCTCAAGCGCGACCCTAATGTGCGTTTTGTAATGGCTGGAACTGGCGATTTATTGCACCGTATGGTAAATCGTGTGGCGCAGCTGCGTATTGGCCACCGCTTTCATTTTACTGGATTTTTGAAAGGTGATGATGTGGATAATATGTTCGCCATGACGGATGTTTTCGTGATGCCATCTATCTCCGAACCCTTTGGAATCGTCCCATTAGAAGCGATGCGTTCTAATGTTCCTGTGGTAATTTCTAAGCAATCTGGCGTTTCGGAAATATTAAAACACGCAATAAAAGTTGATTTCTGGGACATTGACGGACTTGCCGACGCAATTTACGGTCTCTGCCATTACAATGCCTTGAGCGAAGATTTTATAAAATATGGCAAGCAGGAAGTAGAAAACCTGAAATGGGAACATGCTGCCGGCAAGGTGAAAAAAGTATATCAATCAGCTTATGATTCTTATCTAAAGCAAAGCACAAACAGCTAAAAAAAACTGACAATGAATAAGTCTATTTGCCTTTATTTTCAAGTTCATCAGCCGCTAAGGCTCAGAACCTATCGTTTCTTTGATATTGGGAAAAATCACCATTATTTTGATGAGTATTTCAACCGCATGATATTGAGAAGGATATCAGAAAAGAGCTACTTGCCAATGAATGCTTTGCTACTAAAAACCATCAAAGAGCAAGGTTCAGCTTTCAAAG
>CAZOEV010000042.1:7951-10242 GCA_964578915.1 uncultured Lentimicrobiaceae bacterium | reverse complement strand
CGGTGGCAATTATTTTTCCTATTGCCGTGAGCATGGCGCTGGAATTAGGAATTAACCCCAAACCGTTTATCCTTACCGTGGCCTTTGCCGGAGCAGCAAGCTTCCTAACGCCCGTTGGCTACCAAACAAACCTGATGGTTTATGGCCCTGGAGGCTACAATTTCAAAGATTTCTTTAAAATTGGTCTGCCACTGACAATTATCTATATGATTGTTACCGTACTGGGATTGGTTTATCAATATGATATTAGTTTGTATTAGGAAATTTAAAGATTCCAAAATTCAAGAGATTCCAAAATTAGACTACCTGTTTTTAGGTGGCAGGTAGACTCAAAAATTCTTAATTGGGTTGGTGTCGAAAATAAAATTAACCTTTTAAGGCTTTGATAAGAAAAGCTAAATATCCCTGAAATCCTTCTTCTTATTCAGTTTAAGATCTTGCAGCACTGAGGCTTTTACATTTATGCTAAAGTTCCAGCTTTGGCGCGCGCCAAGGGGTATCCAGCTGAAACGCATCTCCCAACAGTGCAAGTCGCGATAAATGTTTACAGAAGTATATGAAAGGTCATTGGCTTCAAAATCCCAGCCAGTGCGAAAGGTGAATTTCCATTTGGGCGTTACGTTTACTTCGCCTGAAACTCCCAAGGTTTGCACAATTTTACGTTCGTCGTTGCGCATAAAATCGCTGTAACTAATATTGTTACTATAGCGTAAATTATAATTGATAGCCAACGACCAGGGCACCGACCAATCGACATAATCATCAGGATTAGCATTGATTTGCGCTAGCTCTTCTTCCGACCCAAAGCGCGATTCACGTGGCTGATTTTCTTCTCCAGGCGGCTTTTTAGCGTCCTTATTCTTGGCAAAATCCGACTGACGCAAGTTATAATTAAGTCCAAAACTCCAAGTGGAATTATTTTTGCGTAGCAGCCTTTTGTTTTCATCCCACTCAAAACGATTTATCTGCTTTCCAGCAGAGTCGAGCACATAAGGATCCCAACTGCTTGAATATTGGACATTCAGGTTTTTAAATAGCTGTGTATTTCCGCTTAACGTGATATACGACAAATTGAGCGAATCGCGCGCTAAGTCATAACTTCCAGTAATAGACAGGTTTTTTATGAGTACTACCTTTTTCATCCCAGTGATGGTATCTTTTTTGGAAGGCACTTTTATCTCCAGGTTATTACTCAAACCAAAGCTTACACGACCTGATTTATCCTTGGGCGGCGAGCCGTAAATTGCACCCTCGAACCTGCTATATTCCTGCTCTTCTCCCATCCCATCAATATAACTATCGTAATATCCCCAGTAGGGATCACCAAATTCAGGTGTATAACTAAACCCAACATTGGGCGTGAGCACATGACGAATGGCGCGAATAGGACCTTTTCGGAAGTTGACTTGCCCATAGACCTTGGTGGAAAGTGAAGTGGAAAGACTAAAATCAACCACATTATTAAAACCCTGGACGGTATCTGTTTTTACATAACCCACGATGGTATCTTTGCCATCATACAAGGTATCGTTAGACCAACTTTTTCTTTTTGAATCAAAATACATGCGGTCGGTAAGCTTTACCGAATTAGTTAAAGTGAAGTATTTCAGCACTTTCAGCGGCAGGTTTATCGGCAGATTATGCTGAATGCCGTTCTGCATTTTCGACAATGAATTAGGCTTAAAAAGTAAACTGTCGGGCAGGCTGATACTGTTTCGTGCGTTCACGTTATAATTCACATTCAATTCTTCATACCATTTGGCGCGTCCTGTTCTGTTTTCCTTTTTCAGCGGATACAGGCGGTTTACTGAAAAAGTGAGCTCGGGCAAAGTTATATCTACCATTTTCGTCTTGGTATTTTGGCGATGGCTTCCATTGAGCGTCAAAAAATATTTATTGTCCCAGTTGGTTTGGTATGCTATGCTGGATTTCAACTCATTGCTGAGGTAATCCTCCGTGGTAACCGGATTAAAGGTATTAAAATTGGAACTCACAATATATACATCGGCACTAAAACGTCCAGCAGGCCGTGCCTTCGCATCCTGGCGGTGTGTCCAACGGACACGAAAATCGCGACTCTTGCTGTAGTCGGCAGCACCTTCTGAGCCTGTGATGTTGATAGCATAGCTGGTGTTGAGGTTGCCACTAAACTTATACCGCTTGGTATAGCGCAAGGTTGGCTTCACAGCCCAGCTTCCCCGGGTATAAATATCGCCGAGGATATCCAAATCCATATAATCGTTGATGGCCCAGTAATAGCCGCCATTTTCAAAATAAAAACCCCTGCTAGT
>CAZOEV010000042.1:0-7941 GCA_964578915.1 uncultured Lentimicrobiaceae bacterium | reverse complement strand
GTTGACTCGCCATAAGTGGGAATGCGGATACCCGACCGCTGACCCGAGTTATTTGGAAATAGGCCAAAAGGCACGGCGATAGGCGTTGGAACACCTTCGATGGCGAGATAAGCCGGTCCGGTAACAATTTTATTCTCAGGAATAACTTTAGATTTCCTGAACCTAAACTCAAAATGCGGGTGTTCTTTGTTGTTGCAGGTGGTGTAGGCTCCCGACTGAATATTTATATTGTCGTTATCCATTTTTTTCACCAACTTACCATGAATATATCCTTGTCCATCTTCCGTAAAAACCGTGTTGATTATCCCCTTCTTGGTATCAAAATTATAGGTCATTGTTTTGGCCTCAAAAGTTTGACCACTTTCTGTAAAGAGTGGCGTGCCCACAATTTTACCAGTAGAATCAGGCATGCCTTTAGCAAACACCTCGTTACGACCAAAATCTACTTCGATAAAGGCGGCTTCCAGTTTTATTTCGCCATAAATAACCACGGCATCACCATACAAATACACTTTGCGATTTTTGAGATCTTGAATGATAGAATCTGTAGCAGTACGTTCAAGTTTAAAATCGAGGGCGGTTTTTTTTGCAGGAGCAGCTTTTCGAATACTGTCTGGACGTGCTATGCTGTCGTTTACTGTCATATCGGGCAATTCCGCATTTCGGCGAAGGCTATCGGAAAGCGGCAATTTGAGGCTATCAGCCCTAAAAAGCGTATCGGGCGAGACGGTATGCTGTATTGTATCAATATAACTCAATGTATCGGGATATACGAAAAGGCTCTCATTAACGTTAGCTTTTGGCAGACCTCCGGCATGAAGAATTTGCGTGATATTTAGCAGGGCAACCAGCAACATCAGCAACTTGCGACGGCAGTGAATTATGTAATAAAGATATGAAATACGTATTGACAATGTCTGAATCTGCTTAAATTTGCCCAATGGTTTATAGCATGCAAATATACTTTCTAAAAGCGTTCGTCCAACTTTCTAAAATTGAACGCTGGCAATGGCTTTTTGTTGTTGCCCTGCTGATATTTAACCTTCCGACTGATACAATGGCGCAACGCGGCTCAAAGATCCGAACTGTCGTGATAGATGCCGGGCATGGCGGCAAAGACCCCGGAGCCGTTGGCAGACGAGTGAAAGAGAAGGATATTGTGCTGGATGTGGCACTGAGAACTGGCGAATACATTAAGCAAAACCTGCGTGATGTTAAGGTTATTTATACGCGTTCCAAAGACGAATTTATTGAGCTACACCGCAGGGCTGCTATTGCCAACGAAAACGATGCCGACGTATTTATTTCCATACATTGCAATAGTGTTGGAAACCCTTCTGTTTATGGCGCTGAAACTTTTGTAATGGGCGATCACCGCAACAAAGCTAACCTTGAAGTGGCCAAACTGGAAAACGCTGCCATCTTGCTCGAAGAAAATGCCGACGACCAATATGGAGGCTTCGATCCCAATAGCACCGCAGCTTATATCGCTTTATCACTTTACCAAAGCACCTATAAAAGTCAAAGTATTTTGCTGGCTCAAAAAATTCAGGAACAGTTTACAAAGCGTGTTGGGCGCAAAGACCGCAGTGTGCAGCAAGCTGGATTTCTGGTGTTATATAAAACCACCATGCCAAGCGTTTTGGTCGAGCTGGGGTTTATCTCTCATGCCAATGAGGAGGGTTTTTTGATGTCGGAAGAAGGCAAATCTTATATGGCATCGGCTATATACAGGGCATTTAAGGAATATAAAATAGAGTACGAGCGAGAAAATGCCCTACCACCGCAGCTCACCGAAGAACAAAAAGCCATTTTGGTGCCGGATATTGTGAAACAGGAGCAAGCTGCACAGCGGGAGAAAAAGGAAGAGGTTGTTCTGGAAAAGTCCGTTCCAACCCTTGGATCACTAACTTTTAAAGTGCAATTTTTGACTAGCCCACGCAAAATAGAGCTTTCTGATGCGCGTTTCAGTAAGGTGCAATCAGTGGAAATGTATGAACATAACGGCTTGTTTAAATATACATCGGGTAATTTTTCTACAGCAAATATTGCTCAAAAACATCAGCAACAACTCAAACAGCAAGGCTATCGTGATGCTTTTGTTGTAGCATTTGAAAACAGCAAAAGGATAAGCATGGAAGAGGCACAGAAACGCTAAAACCCTGAGTTTTGAAACGCTTTTTTATAGTATTCACATGCCTGCTGTTGTATAAAAACTAAGCAAACCGATGCTTTGAAAAAAATAGATGTATATTTGTGTTAAGTGCATGCATTAATAGGCACGAATAAAAAAATCTGGTGAAATGAAAAAACTACATTTCGATATTATTGTAATCCTATTTATTGCTGTGGCATTAACAGCTATGAATCAATTAGATATGCTCGAAAAATCAGCCGGATTTTTGTTTATTCCTTTTCTGGCGATGTATTATATCGGACAGCTTGCAATGCGTAAATTTCAAAAATAAAAAATCCAATTTTGGCTTATTAAATTTTTAAATAATTTTGAACGAAATATGTATGGAACTATGATCGAAGCAAAATCAGTTAGTAAGTTGCTTTTCTAAGCGCACAAAACCATTCTTGAAAATAAAATGACTCATAAAGTCAATAAAAATTATATTTTTAGTAAAGTTATCCATTAAAAAAGACCTATTTTGAAAACCAAACGACCTTATATTGTTGCGATTTCCTTTATTGCCGCCCTCTTGTTATTTATCTGGGGTTTTAATTTTCTGAAAGGCAAGGACATTTTCATGAAAGAACGGGTTTTTTATGCCCGCTATGCCCAAGTCAATGGGCTTATCAATGGCAACCCTGTAGTTATCAACGGTTTTCGTGTTGGCCAGGTTAGTGATATTTATTTTGACCCTTCCATGAATGGCAATATCTTTGTTAAAATATCTCTTCATAACGATTTTCCCATACCAGCAAATAGTGAAGCCCGTATTTTTAGCAGCGACTTGATGGGTTCCAAAGCCGTAGATTTACGCTTAGGCAATGCTGCCCAAACGCTCGAAAGTGGCGATACGCTTGCCAGTTCTCTCGAAACCAGTTTGATGGATGAAGTAAATGCCCAAGTAGCACCGCTAAAAAATAAAGCAGAAGGCTTGCTTTCATCACTCGATTCGGTGGCGGTTGTGCTACAAACTATGCTCAACGAAAACGCCAAAGACAATATCACAGCGAGCCTCCAAAACATCAGCAACACCTTTAAAAATCTAGAAAGCACAACAGCAAACATCGACAGTATGGTAATAGACGAGCGTAATCGCATCGCTGCCATCTTATATAATGTCGATATGATTACTCAAAATTTGGAAGAAAATACCTCTCAGATTGACCGTATTATCGATAATGTAGCTGTTTTTAGTGACTCACTCGCTGTAACGGATATTCCAGGCACCATGAGACAGGCAGAAGCTGCTCTTGCAGAAGTGAACATGATGATGCGCAGCGTGAATGCCGGACAAGGCACATTGGGTAAATTGATGAGTAACGACTCCCTGTATATTGAGCTACAGAATTCTGCTGATGCACTCAACAAGCTGCTTGAAGACATCAAAGCCAACCCGAAACGTTACGTAAAGTTTAGTTTATTTTAGCAAGGCAACTTCTCCATTTAGCAGACTATTAATCTGTATTAGCCTGATTTTGAACTGAAACAACGAGCCCAATTCAATCAACCCGGCCATTCCAATACAATCTTTTTCAATTTTATACGTTGTATAATAAGTGGATGACTTCGCTTCAATATATATTTTCATCCCGTTGTAATAGGCATCAAAAAACAGCTGTAATTTTGCCCCCGGAAATAATCCTAAACCTAAACAATCATGAAACGTATCATCATTTTTTCAATGCTGTTAACAGCAGTTCTTTTTCTGAATTCTTGTAACGAAAAATATAAAAAAGAAATCATCCGACTTCAAACTGCCAGCGATAGCCTTATTGCTGTGAGCCAAGAAAAAGACGAATTTACCATGCAGTATGTACGCAGCTTTAATGCAATCCAAACTAACCTCGACTCGATTAAGGCGATGGAAAGGCTAATCAGCGAACAGTCTGACGGCAACGAGGTTTCTAAATCCCTTGAAACCGACATTAACCGTGATATTGACGCGATTTATCAACTGTTGCTTAAAAACAAACAGCTTGTTGACCGCCTCAAATCTCAACTTAACAACAGTGGTCGCCAAAGCAAAGAGCTTGAGTTGATGATAAATACTTTGAGCGAGCAAATTGCCAGCAAAGACGCTGAGATTACTCAACTCAAAATAAATTTGTCACAAAAAAATCTGCGCATTATCGACCTAGAAGCTAACCTTGAAGAAATGGAGGCTTTGAATCTGCAACGCGCACGCGAAATTGAAGCGAAAATTGACGAACTGAATGCAGTTTACTATGTAGTTGGCACAAAAGACGCGCTACTCGAACAAGGCATTATTATTAACGAAGGTGGTTTCTTAGGACTTGGCCGCACACAGAAAATTGCTGAAAATTTTGACCTTAGCCTGTTTACCAAAGCCGACTTGCGACAACTCGAAGCGCTACCCATTTTCAGTAAAAAAGCGCAGCTCATAAGTGTTCATCCACTCGAAAGCTATGACTTTATCAACGGTGAAGCCAATCAAATAGATAGTTTGAGCATTTTAAGGTCTGATGATTTTTGGAGCGCAACCAACAAGCTTGTAGTACTCATAGATTAGTTGATGCTCAATTATCAACCAAAAATATTGCTCGCTTTTAGCCAAACTTTTAAAGATAATCAGCAACAGTTTTTAAATTGGCTGCTGGAAAACGGTTATCCCGAATTAGCTGCACTCAGCAGCGCCATCAGAGGTAGCGAAGAAGCGACAACTTGGTTGATGAAACACCGTTTTTTTCACTTGGCAGCCTTGGATGGCGCCATCGACAGGCAGGAAAAAGCCAGAAACTGGCTGATAAAGTTTGACTTTGTTTTGCTGGTGCGCCTTGCAGATGCCGTGAACGAAAGCCCTGAAGCCATTGGCTGGTTTGATCAAAATGATCTACATGTTTTTTTGGTGATCGCCCAACAAATCAGGGATTTCAGAAACCGTCAAACCTTTGATTACCACAAAAGACAGTCCTGAAAAGCCTGAAAAAATTCAAATAAAAAGCAGGAGTTTTGATCAGACAAAACTCCTGCTTTTTGTTTTCCGGTAAATTTTTATACTAACTACATTTACTATAGCCACAAGTGTTACAAGTGAGGCAACCATCCTGATAAACCAGGCTGTCATTCGAACCACATTCAGGACAACTGCTGCCATCGGCCTTGGTTCCGTCCGGGATATAGCGTTTCAGACCTCTTACCACACCGTTTTTCCAAGTGTTGATGCTATCGTCACTTAGGGTGAGATTTTGCACCAGCTCAATCACATAAGGCAGTGGCATACCGTGGCGCAAAATGCCCGAAATAAGCTTGGCGTAATTCCAAAACTCCTCGTCAAAAGAACGCGAAAGCGCTTCAATGGTAACTTTATAGCCTTGTTTATCAACAAACTGAAAATCGTAACGGGCTTTTTCGTTTTTTAACTTTTCGCGGATAACAGTCCCTTCTTCTACCCAAGGTGGCAAAAAGAAATCGTCTGCTTTTCCGGTAAAAATTTCATAAGGTTTGCCATTTAATTTGCCAACAACAGCAATCCACTTTTCGTAATTATTCTGAAACCTCAGCACATCGGCTTCCATCCGCTTGGGACGTGGCGGTGCGGTTGTTTCGTTAAATTCTTCGTTGTTTGCATCATTCGACTTTTTTTCATCAGCACTGATAAGCACACCCGAGCGAGAACCATCGCGGTAAATAGTCATTCCCTTGCAACCACTTTCCCAAGCTGTGCGGTAAATGTCGCCAACCAACTGTTCATCTGCATCTTGTGGCACATTTACAGTTACGCTTATGGAATGATCAACCCATTTCTGGATATCGCCCTGCATTTTCACTTTGCTCACCCAATTGATGTCGTTTGAAGTGGCTTTGTAATAGGGAGACATTTTAATCACCTCTTTCAACTGAACGTCGCCATAAGCTTTTACTTCTGCCACGTCGAAACCATTAACGCTCAGCCAAGTTTCAAATTTAGGATGAAATACATTGTATTCTTCCCAGCTATCGCCTACCTCATCCACAAAATCAACTTTGGCATTTCGCTCATTTGGATTTACTTTACGACGCCTTTTATAAGCCACCATAAATACTGGTTCAATCCCAGAAGTAGTTTGCGTACAAATACTTACACTTCCCGTAGGAGCAATGGTAAGCATGGCAATATTGCGACGCCCAACCCTTTTCATTTTTTCATAAAGATCAGGATCATTTTCGCGAATGCGACCAATAAACGGATTATTTTCTTCTCTTTTTGCTTCAAAAACTTCAAAAGCACCGCGCTCTTCAGCCATATCAACAGAAGAACGATATACCTCTAAAGCCAGCATCTTATGCACTTCTTTTGAAAAGCTAATGGCATCGTCTGATCCATAAGTTTCGCCAAGAGCAGCCAGCATATCACCTTCGGCAGTGATGCCAATACCCGTGCGACGACCTTGCAATGCTTTTTTACGGATATTTTTCCAAAGGTTTATTTCTACCTGCTTTACTTCAATGGTTTCTGGATCAGATTCAATTTTTGCCAAAATTGCGTTTACCTTTTCTATTTCCAGGTCCACAATATCGTCCATAATACGCTGCGCCACGCGTGCATGTTTACTAAATAACTCTGCGTTAAAACTGGCTTGAGGCGAATAAGGTTGATCTACATAACTATATAGGTTTAGCGCTAGCAAGCGGCAGCTATCGTAAGCACACAAAGGGATTTCGCCACAAGGATTTGTTGAAAGGGTTTTGAAACCAAGATCTGCATAAGAATCAGGAATTGACTCTTTTATTATAGTATCCCAAAATAACACACCCGGCTCGGCAGACGACCACGCATTATGAATAATTTTGTCCCACAAAATCTTAGCATCAGTTTCTACCACATAGATGGGGTTTGGTGAGTTGATGGGATATTGTTGAACAAATGGTTTGTCTTCTACCACAGCGCGCATAAATTCGTCTGTAATACGCACAGAAACATTGGCACCAGTAACTTTTCCCAGCTCCATTTTTGCGTCAATAAACTTTTCAGCATCAGGATGTTTCACGCTGATACTCAACATCAAAGCACCCCGGCGACCATCCTGAGCAACCTCACGGGTAGAGTTTGAATAGCGTTCCATAAAAGGCACCACGCCGGTAGAAGTGAGGGCGCTGTTTTTTACGGGGCTGCCCGTTGGCCTGATATGTGAAAGGTCGTGACCAACTCCGCCGCGTCTTTTCATTAACTGTACCTGTTCCTGGTCAATCTTCATAATTCCACCATAAGAATCAGAATTTCCATCGTTACCTATTACAAAACAGTTGGAAAGCGATGAAACCTGAAAATTATTACCAACACCAGCCATCGGACTTCCTTGTGGAACGATATATTTGAAGTCTTTTAAAACCTGATAAATATCTTCTTCTGACAAAGGGTTAGCATATTTCTGCTCAATACGCGCAATCTCATAAGCCAGCCTCTTGTGCATATCATCAGGCGTAAGCTCATAAATATTTCCCTGACTGTCTTTCAAGGCATATTTATTCATCCACACATTCGCAGCAAGCGTATCGCCTTTGAAATAGGCAGTAGAGGCTTTTAAAACCTCATCATGCTCGTAAGTTTTTGTTGGGGTGGCAATAGGTGGTACCTCCACCTTTTCTTGAAAAGCAACTTGTTCTTCTTTTTGACTATTATCCTGCATTTCTGGTCTCACTCTTGTTTCTAATATTTTTTCATAAAAATCGCTTTTAACTTCCTCTTTTATAGACACTTCAAGATTAGCAAACAGGTTGTTTTCCATTTTAAAAATTCCTTAAAATAATTCTGATTTTGTTAT
>CAZOEV010000041.1:0-10320 GCA_964578915.1 uncultured Lentimicrobiaceae bacterium | reverse complement strand
CTCGAAGGCGTTCCAGGACTTGCCAAAACGCTGGCTATAAAATCGCTTGCCAATGTAATTAAAGCAGATTTTAGTCGCATACAGTTTACACCTGATTTGCTGCCCGCCGACTTGATTGGCACCTTAATTTACAGCCAGAAATCAGAAGAATTTGTGGTGCGCAAAGGCCCAATTTTTTCCAACTTTATTCTGGCAGATGAAATCAACCGCTCGCCCGCCAAAGTGCAAAGTGCTCTGCTGGAAGCCATGCAGGAAAGACAGGTGACCATTGGCCAGCAAACTTTTATGCTTCCCGATCCGTTTCTGGTAATGGCGACTCAGAACCCGATTGAGCAAGAAGGAACTTATCCGTTGCCCGAAGCACAGGTGGACCGTTTTATGCTTAAAGTGGTGATAAAATATCCCAAAAAGGAGGAAGAAAAATTAATCCTGAGGCAGAATATCACCAATGAAATAGCCAAAACAAACAGCATTATAAGTCCTGAACAGATTCTCAGGGCGCGTGAAGTAGCGCGCGAGGTATATCTAGACGAAAAAATTGAAAACTATATTACGGATATTGTTTTTGCCTCGCGTTATCCTGCCGAATACCGCCTGAAACGTTTTGAAAACCTGATCAGCTTTGGCGGATCACCACGTGCGAGCATCAATTTGGCGCTGGCTTCTAAGGCCTATGCTTTTATCAAAAGACGCGGCTATGTAATTCCGGAAGACGTTCGGGCAGTGGCCCACGATGTGTTACGACACCGCATCGGGCTTACCTACGAAGCTGAGGCTGAAAATATTACCTCGGAAGAAATTATCAACGAAATTTTGAACACCATTGAAGTGCCTTAAAAAAATTGGTACTATTAAATAGGTTTAAACTTCAGAAGCATAAAATTCCGTGGAATCAACATCAATATTAAAGAAGGTACGTAAAATTGAGATAAAGACGCGTGGGCTGTCGAACCAGATTTTTTCTGGTCACTATCACAGCGCGTTCAAGGGTAGAGGCATGGCATTTAGCGAAGTACGCGAATACCAATATGGCGACGACATCCGCAATATCGACTGGAATGTTACCGCCCGCTTCAATCATCCGTTTATCAAAGTTTTTGAGGAAGAGCGCGAGATGACGGTGATGTTGCTTGTTGACGTTTCTGGCTCCAACGATTTTGGGTCGGGACTGCAACTGAAGCGTATGTTGGCCGCTGAACTGGCTGCCGTGCTTGCTTTTTCGGCCATTCAGAACAACGATAAAGTTGGTGTGGTATTTTTCAGCGATCAGGTCGAAAAATTTATCCCACCTAAGAAAGGCACAAGCCATATCCTGCGAATCATACGCGAAATTATCAGTTTTGAGCCGGTGCAAAGGGGCACGGATATCTCAGAAGGACTCAAATTTTTGACCAGTGCCATCAAAAAGCGCTCAACAGCATTCTTGATTTCCGATTTTATGACCGCCAAAGATTTTGAGCTTTCGATGCGTATTGCAGCGCGCAAACACGACCTAGTAGCACTTCGGATTACCGATAAGCGTGAGCTGGAAATTCCGGCTATCGGCCTGGTGAAGATGCGCGATCCCGAAACAGATCAGGAGGTGTGGGTGGACACGTCGAGCAGCAATTTCAAAAATTTCTATCAACATAAGATACGTTCGGTAGCAACAAGGCTACATCTGATTTTTTCAAAAAGCGGCATCGACAACACCCAGATTTTTACGGATGAAGATTATGTTAAACCGCTTTTGAAACTCTTTAAAAGAAGGGAGGCTCGGCGATGAACTTTTTGAAAAAAATAATGATGCTGCTAACTTTTGCAGCAATAAGTTTTTCAGCCTCAGGTCAAAGTGTAGAGGCTATTGGGCAGCTTGATCGCGACACCATAAAAATGGGCGAACGCCTTAATTTTGAGTTGAATATGAAAGCGCCAGAAGGTTTTGAAGTACTTTGGCCAGCCTGGGGCGATACACTATCAAAAAGCGTAGAAATTATCAGCACAAGCGAAATTCAACAACAGCCACTCGACGCAAAAGGGAATGTTTGGATGCGTCAAAATATTATCGTAACCTCCTTTGATACTGGAGTTAACGTAATCCCATCTGTTGAGTTGGAGTTTATGCCCAAAGGCGATAGCACAGTTTTTACAGCTAATTCTGCTGCACTCAGCTTTTATGTGCAGCCCGTTTCCGTTGACACCACCGCAAGTTTCAAACCTATCAAAGGACCACGTAAGGCGCCCATATCATTTTTGGAATTATTGCCGTGGATTATAGGAATTTTAGGTCTTTTAGGAATTACAGCACTGGCTTTGTGGTACTTTTTGCGCAGGCAAAGAAAAACTAGTCCAATTCCTGTATTTGAAAAACCGAAAATTCCACCTTACAAAACCGCCATTGAGCAATTGGAAGAGCTCAGGCATAGAAAATTATGGCAAAACGGCCATATAAAAGCCTATTATTCAGAAATGACGGACATTGTTAGAACCTATATTGAAAATCAATTCGGCGTTCAGGCTGTGGAAATGACCACCGATGAAATCCTGATCGGCATCAAACCACTAAACATCAACGAAGATGCTGCTTACAAACTTAAACACTGTCTGCAACTTGCTGACTTGGTTAAGTTTGCCAAAGCAGAACCTTCGCCTTTAGAACATGATATTTGCCTTGACAACAGCCTTGTTTTCGTGAAAGAAAGCCATGCCAACACCCGTTCGCAGCAGCAAGAAAAAGCTGCTGAACCGGAGAAAAAGGAGGTCTTATGATGCAACAAATCACCTTTGCACATCCCGACCTTTTGTACGGATTGATTGCTGTTCCGCTGGCAATAATATGGTACGTTTTCAGGCACAATAAGCAACAAGCTTTCCTGCAATTTTCTGACACTTCGCTGTTTAGCGGTTACAACAAAAGCTGGAAGGTGTATTTTCGGCATAGTCTTTTTGCACTACGCTGGCTAGCTATTTCGTTGCTAATTGTAAGTCTGGCACGGCCTCAAACCAGTTCGTCCAAACAAAATATGACTATCGAAGGCATCGATATTGTTATATCGCTCGATGTTTCGGGAAGTATGCTGGCACGCGATTTAAAACCCGACAGACTGGAAGCGTCCAAAGAAGTTGCTTCTGAATTTATTCAAAATCGCCCTAACGACCGTATTGGACTGGTGATTTTTAGCGGAGAGACTTTCACGCAGGTGCCATTAACCACAGACCATTCCGTATTGAGAAATATGTTTAAAGACATCAAAAGCGGCATGATAGAAGACGGCACAGCGATTGGCGACGGCCTGGCAACCGCAGTAAGCAGGTTGCGCGACAGCAAAGCCATTTCCAAAGTGGTTATTTTGCTAACAGATGGCGTTAACAATGCCGGATCGGTTGATCCAATGACAGCTGCTGAAATCGCAAAAGTATTCGGAATCAGGGTTTACACTATCGGCGTAGGAAGCTATGGCACAGCACCTTACCCTGTGCAAACACCTTTTGGAATTCAGTTGCGCGATATGGAGGTAGAAATTGATGAAGCCTTACTTCAAAATATTGCAGATCAAACTGATGGAAAATATTTTAGAGCTACCTCCAATCAAAAACTAGAAGATGTTTATAAGGAGATTGATCAGTTGGAACGCTCAAAAATTGATGTTACGGAGTTTAAACGCAAACACGAAGAATTCTTTCCATTAGCCATTTTAGCCCTAGGGCTGCTACTTTTGGAATTTCTATTGCGTCAAACCTTGTTGAGATCAGTAACTGCTTAAACAGAGAAAAATGGAAACAAACGTATTAAAATTTGAAAATCCGGAATTTCTCTACCTGCTGGCCCTTATACCTATTATATTATTGGCCTTCGGATTGAGCAGGTATTATACCAAAAGCAAACTAAAAAGTTTTGCCGGATCAGCATTGCTTAAAACCTTGATGCCTTTACAATCGGGAACACGACTTTGGGTGAAGGTGATATTTTTTTCACTGGCCATTGCAAGCCTAATTTTGGCGCTGGCCAACCTGCAAACCGGCGCCAAGCTGGAAGAAGTGAAACGCGAAGGAATAGACCTTTTTATTGCTGTTGATATTTCAAATTCCATGTTGGCCGAGGACATCGTTCCCAACCGGCTCGAAAACGCCAAACAGTCTATTAACCGATTGATCGACAAGCTCCAAGGCGACCGCATCGGGATAATATTATTTGCCGGAAAAGCCTATATCCAACTGCCGCTTACAACGGATTATGCTGCCGCCAAGATGTTCGTTTCCACTATAGAAACCAATTTGATTCAGGCGCAAGGAACGGCCATTGGCGAAGCCATTTCAACGGCAGTTGCAGCCTTTGATGAAAATGAGCATAACAAAGCCATCGTGATACTTTCGGATGGAGAAGACCACGAAGAAAACGCCATTGAAGCTGCGGAAGAAGCTGGAAAATTGGGGATTAGTATTTATTCTATTGGGATGGGCTTGGCTGAAGGAGCGCCAATTCCAGTTTACAACCAATATGGCAAGCGCACCGGTTTTCGTAAAGACAACAGTAATAACACGATTGTTACCAGACTGAACGAAAGCATGTTGCAACAAATTGCCGGTGCCGGAAACGGCAGTTATGTGCGTGCCAACAACAGCCGCACTGGCCTTGATTTTATTTTTGGAGAAATCAATAAACTAGAAAAAGCTGAGATTGATGCAAAAATATTCACAGATTATGAAGATCAGTTTCAGTGGTTTCTTGCTCTGGCATTGATTTTGTTACTTACAGAAAGCTTACTTTCTTCGGCAAGAAAACCCTGGGAATTGAAGTTAAACCTCTTTGACAGAAAGTCCTGATTATGAAAAATATTTGGTATATCCTATTGATAATTATAGTTTTAGCTCAGCCCGCATTGTCTCAGGAAGACAAAAAGCTGTTGCGCAAAGGCAATAAGGAATTTAATAAAGAAGCTTTTAATGAGGCTGAAATAAACTACCGTAAAGCACTAGAAACTAATCCAATGAATGATAATGCCGTGTTTAATTTGGGCACTTCGCGTTATAAACAAGATAATTTTGAAGAAGCCTCCAAGGATTTTAACCGCGCGGCTGAAATGAGTAAATCGGATATGGAAACTGCCGAAGCTTATTATAATTTAGGTAATAGCTTGATGAGTCAGGAACAATATCAGGAAAGTGTGCAGGCTTTCAAACAAGCGCTGCGCTTAAAACCAGAAGACGAAGACGCGCGATACAACTTAGCTTACGCTAATTGGAGGCTAAAAGAGCAAGAGCAAAATCAAGATCAACAGCAAGATCAGCAAGACAAACAGGATCAGGAGCAAGATAAGCAAGATCAGGAGCAAGAAAAAGATCAGGAAAACCAAGAGCAACAAGATCAGCAAGAAAATCAAGACCAGCAGGAGCAACAAGATAAAAATCAGGAGAATAAACAAAATCAAGATCAGCAAAAGCAGCAGCAACAGCCACAACTAAGTAAAGAAGATGCCGAACGGATGTTGCAGGCACTTCAAAATGAAGAAAAAAAGACATTGGACAAAATCAATGAACAAAAAGTGAAATCGGGAGCCAGCAAAAGCCTTGAAAAAGACTGGTAGCATGGCTATCTGAAAAGTTGGTGTATATTTGTAACGCTCAAAAGAAAGTAAATGCCTAAATTAAAATACATACCTATTTGGCTGGTACTGACGCTAATACACATAGCTGGTTTTGCGCAAGGCGTTAATCTAAAAGCTATTGTAAAGAATCAGGTGAGCGTGGGCGAGCAGTTTCAGCTGGTTTTTGAACTCAATGCGGAAGGCGAAAATTTCCGTGGACCACAATTTACTGATTGGCGTGTACTGACCGGCCCGATGAGCTCCACCAACTCTAGCATTCAAATCATCAATGGCCAGATGAACAGAAGCTTTACACAATCCTATACCTACGTTTTAATGGCCAAGGCCGAAGGCAGTTTTACCATTGATGTGGCATCCGTTACCGTTGACGGGAAAAGCTACAAAAGTGATCCTGTTAATATAAAAGTTACAAAATCAAACACCTCACCACAAGGCAATTCTAATGATTCGGAACCTGGCTCAAACGGAGAAATCAGCTCAAAAGATTTGTTTCTCCGGGCGATTATTGACAAAAAAGAAGTCGTTCGCGGTGAGCAAATCATCGTTACTTATCGGCTATACACGCGTTTGCCGGTTTCGAGCGTTTCAGTAAGCAAACTCTCAGCTTTTCCAGGCTTCTGGACAAAAAACCTCCAGAATGATAACGATGCCTTAACGCAATCTACCGAGATTATTTACGGAGAAGAATATGCCACAGCTGATATTCGAAAAATGGCGCTTTTTCCTCAAAAAACCGGCAAGCTGGACATTGAAAGTATGGAACTGGAATGCGTTGTTCAGGTTCGCACGCAAAGCAATCGCCAGCGCAGCCGCGACCCTTTTGAAAGCTTTTTTAACGACCCATTTTTTAACAGAGGCGTTTCCAATGTTCAAAAATTATTGGTTTCTGAAAAGCTCGAAATCAATGTTAAACCGCTTCCCACAGCCAGTAAACCCAATGGTTTTAAAGGCGCTGTAGGTCAATTTGGATTACAATCGGGCACCGACCGCACCAGCCTTAAAACTGGCGAAGCCATCAACCTTGAATTTACAATAAGCGGCAGTGGCAATGTGGAACTTGCAGAACTACCCGTACCCATTTTTCCACCAGATTTTGAGGTTTATGATCCCAAAACGTCTGTTTCCGTTAAAACTTCTGGAGGAGGTATAAGCGGCAGCAAAAAGTTTGAATATTTGCTAATTCCAAGGTTGGCTGGCAATTTCGTTATCGAGCCAATCACTTTTTCTTATTTTGATCCCATTAAAAGAGAATACCTCAGTCTTCAATCTAAAAGATTTGAATTTACGGTCGAAAAAAATGAATCCTCCGAGGCTGAGGGCGTTTTTTATAGCAAGCCTCAGGAAGGCATCAAATATATTGGAAGTGATATCCGACATATCAAAACCAAAAATCTGGAATTGACAGAAGCTAACGCCTTTTTCTTTGCAAGCCCAATTTATTTTGCTCTACTGGTATTGCTTATTCTCGCCTTTATTTTGGTGCTTATGCTGACTAATAAACGCCGCAAGCTGATGAAAAATCAGTCGCTTGTAAGAAACCGTAAAGCTACCAAAGTAGCAAAAAAACGGTTGAAACTAGCCAACAAACACCTGAGAGATAAAGAACAAAATGAATTTTACGCAGAGATGTCGCAAGCGCTTTGGGGCTATGTACGCGATAAATTTAGCATTGCACCTTCTGAGCTTTCACTGGATTTGATTGCCGACATCCTTAAAGCGAAAAATGCGCCAGAGGACCTCAGTGCAGAACTGATACAAACGCTCAACAATTGCGAATTTGCCCGTTTTGCGCCCGGCGATTCAGGGAAGAAAATGGAAGAGCTTTATAAACAAGGCTTGGCTATTATTATGAGAACCGAAAAAACCGTGAAGTCATGAGCGTATTAATGCCACATACGATAAGCAGACTGATGCAGGAAAAAAAGTCGATAAATCCGATAAGACTTGTTGGTTTTTTTAGGAAAAATATATCTACCCTTTTTAGTTTGAAAGCCATGATACTTTCAAGTTTTGTGCTGGTCCTATTTTTTGCACCATTCACACTGAAAGCGGATTTAGTAGAGAGCGAAAAATTATTACAAGCAGCAAATGAACAGTACAATGAAGCCCGTTATGACTCTGCGCTAATCCTTTACACGCAACTTATTGAAGCTGGAAAAACTTCACCTGAATTGCTTTACAACACAGCCAATGCCTACTATAAGCTGCGTGATATTCCTTCGGCGATTCTGTACTACGAAAAGGCGAGCAAAATCGCGCCTGACGATGAAGATATTTTACATAACCTACAAATAGCTAACAGTCAAATTATTGACAAAATAGAACCGGTTCCTCAACTGTTTTTCAAAAACTGGTGGGAGACCTTTTACACTATGTTTCCAGCTGATTTATGGGCAGTTATCTCCTTAATTAGCTTTGCTATTTTGTTGATTTTTATCTTGCTTTTCTTGCTCTCACACAATAAATTATGGCGCAAGATCGGGTTCTTCACCGGGCTCTTCTTACTTCTAATAACTTTGGGCACTTTTGGTATGGCTTCACAAAAATATTATTATACCAAGCAAACTAACGAAGCTATAATATTCATACCAACAATCACAGTAAAAAGCTCACCTTCAGCATCTAGCGTAGATCTCTTCGTGTTGCATGAAGGCACAAAAGTTAGCCTGCTTGACGAAGTTGATGGCTGGCAAAAAATCCGCATTGCCAACGGAAGCGTGGGTTGGCTTCCGTCCGATGCGTCAAAAGGCATTTAAATAAACAACTAATGTTCAACAGACTAACTGCATTATGTTTTCAGATTACGTCTTTGTTAACATTATTGCTACTGACGCAATCCTGCCTCAAATCAAACGATCCTGGTTTGCCGGTAGAAGTTGTTGATGCCATTGCACAAACAGGCCACAACCGCATAGAACTCACCAAAACAATCGGGCATTTTATTGATACTGACGATACCATTTATCTGAAATCAGCCTATTTTTTGATCGCTAATATGCCACATCAATATGCTGTGGATTATATCATAAAAAACAAAGAAGATCAGGAAATTGATTTTAATCCGGAAAATTTTCCTTCGTATGATGCCATGGAAAGCTGGTGGAAAATACAACAAACCAAGGGTCCAGGCTTGTTTTACGAAGCTGAAAAATTTAGTCTTGACACAGATACCATTAGCGCCGAACTCTTAATTTCAACAATAAATCAGGCCGTCGCAAGTCGTTCATATCCTTGGAGCAAAGCAATTTCAGAAGCAGACTTTTATGAGTATATCCTTCCCTATCGTTTTGAAAATGAACATATCTATGACTGGAGAACAGCTATTTTAGATGATTTTAGTTGGATACCCGACAGTCTTCCGGCTAACGCAAAGACAGAAGATGTTATTCAACTTATCAATAATTATGTCAACTCCAATTTTGATTTTGACAAACGTTATCTACGCGAGGCCAACAGACAAACTTATCACCAATTACGGCGCAGTCGGCGCGGAAATCAAAGCGACCTGGCCCATTTAAAAGCAGCTATTGCCCGCGCTTATGGCATTCCTGCAACCATTGATTATTCGCCATACCTTGCAGACAGCATTTTCGGTTTTCATTTCGCTTCAGCAAAAAACAGCCAAGGACAATTTATTCCACTTTTACCTGCCAATTCCGAAGATATTTTTAAAGAAAATAAAATACCAAAGGTTTACCGCAGAATCTTTATAAAAAACAGTTCTGGCTTGTTCGCAAAAAAGCCCCTCAGCCTCAAAACACCTCCGTATATTGGCCACTTTCATTACCTTGATGTAAGTAGTGATTACCTTGCCGTAGAAGACCTAAATTTTAAGTCAACGCTCGATACGCTTTATTATATTGGAGTATTCAATGACAAAAAGTTGCGGGCAGTAGATTGGAGTATCAGCAAAGACTCTCAAGTCAGTTTTTTTGACATGGGAAAAGGGATAAATTACCAGCTTTTAATCATGCAAAACGATAGCCTTATGCCTATTCCTGCCGACTAATTGAAGCTGTTTTAGCTAAATTCTTGCTGATTTTTAATGCCTTTTTAGGCCAAAATGTAGATTTTTACCGTTTCAACAGCCTCAAACTTAGCATGATTAGCCGAAAACTTTAACACGTTTGCGCTATTCTAATTTAAAGTTATCTTTGTATGTTAAAAATTAGACCGTTTTAAACGTTAAGGATTGTTAAATAAAAAGCTCGGGGAACTGTTGTAGGTTTCAATTATTGCCGTAACTTGTGCCACTCTTTTAGAGTATTCAGAGAACCGAAATATAATCAAAATTACATGATATGAAAAGAGGATTTCTACCGTTAAGTTTACTACTGATTTTCAACATCTTAGCCGGAACCAGTCTTTTAGCCAGCTCTTCGGAAAATGGAGGTAAATACACTCCCCGAACCACTGAAGGAGTCACTGCCGAAGCCTATCGGGCAAGCCTGAGAGCTAACCAGCACACAGGCATGGTTAATCCATCTGATGTGTTAAAAGCTATGCAGAAAACAAATCAGGCAATCACCAACAAGGATGCTGCAGCCCTAAATTGGGTTAATCTTGGGCCTGACAATTATGGAGGCCAAGTAAAAGCCATCATCTTTGACAACCGCGATGCCAGCAGCGGAACAGTTATGATTGGCGCTAATGGTGGTGGAATCTGGAAGTCCATTAACAATGGTATTACCTGGTCAAGAGTTAGCCAGAAAAATATGATTGTCAGCTCGATGAT
>CAZOEV010000040.1:0-10375 GCA_964578915.1 uncultured Lentimicrobiaceae bacterium | reverse complement strand
AATACTGCGTTACTCTCGTTTTTGAAACAGTCATTTACCGAAGTAAATTCCTTGATTTCAATCCCGAAGCTTCGGGACGAAAGCCTTGTCTTTAACCTTTTCTTTCAAAGACCTAAAATGATTAGTTGTTCTTAATTACACTTTATTTATTGCAAACTTACATGTTTTTAACTTTCTGTATAGGGATGCGCAGGATCACCTCAAACTCAATTTTTCCGCGTCTGATTTCTAGCAAATCAGCGCGTTGATAGATGAGCTGCATCCTTTTACGAATATTTTTCAAGCCGATGCCTTCGCCTTTTGGTTTGATAGATTCGGGGTCGAAATCGTTAAGGATATGCAGTTCTAGAAAGTCGCTGCTGGGCTCGCAACGCAGCTCTACCAGCACTTCTTCGGTGCTTTGATATACGCCATGCTTGATGGCATTCTCAAAAAGCGGCTGCAAAATCATATTGGGAATGGTGGCTTGCAGGCAGGCTTCGGGAACCACTTTTTGGTATTTCAAACGATGGCCAAAACGTACTTTTTCGATATCAAGGTAACGCTCAATATTTTCGAGTTCTTTCTTGAAAGTCGTCGTTTCGTTGCGGTCGTGACTCAGCGAATAGCGTAAAAAATCAGACAGCTTGATAACCATATCCTGCGCTTTTTCGGGGCTACTCATGGTGAGCGAGCTGATGGAGTTGAGGCTATTAAACAAGAAATGCGGATTGATCTGTGATTTCAGCGCGCTGAGCTCGGCCTCGCGCACCAGGCTATTGAGTTCGGTTTCCACATGCAGTTTTTGCTGCAAATCTTCATAATACAGCATCATATAATAGATAAGCACAAAAATAAGGTAAAAGAAAGAGCCAATGATAGCGCGCCAAGGCAGTGAATATTCAAGAAAGTTGAGGTAACCTGTATTTTCTGATTCTAGGGCTTTAAGCAAAAAATAGCCGGCAGCCAACCAAATAGTGATAGTGATAATGGCGGCCAACAAGTGATTGACAATCAGGTCGAAGGTGTTTTTTTGATCTTTCAGGTTAAACCTCAGCACATTCCAGAGGTTTAGGCCAATCAATGCAAGCAAACCATTGAAAACCACGGCATCATTGATACTTGAGGTAAGCTTTAAACCCTGATAATAATTAAGAATGACTGTTTGGATGAGCATGAGCATCATCCAAACAGACATATAGCTAATGAGGTATTTACGGTTTTTAGTAAAAGGATTCCACATGGCAATAGTGGGTTAATCTGTGTGTGTTGTGATTGGTTTTTATTGTTTCTGCGACGGAGGCATCCAGGCAAAAGTTACAACTAATAGCTTTTTAGTTCGAGGCCGCCAAAGAGCACAATACCCTTAATTACCAATGTTTTTTCGGGATCGTAATCGAGAGAAATCAGGCGTTTATCGCTGTATCCGCCAAGGATAGACACTACTTCCGATTTCACTTTCCAGTCTTCGGGAACGATAAGGTTAGAGCCACCAAAAAGCACAAAAGTATCAATTACACAGCCTTCGGGTGAGGGTGTGGCAGATTTCATTTCAATATCTGATCCACCAAAAATGGCGGTGATTTTTCCACCTTTGAAGTTGTCGGAAGTAATGCGGGTGTTGCCGCCGCCAAAAACTGCCAGTTCGTCGATATAATCGCCAGGATACTCGTTAGGATATTTGCGTCCGCTAAATATATGTTGGTTACCGTTGTTTTCGCCTTTGTCGCGGCGTGTGAGGATGATAAAACCAATTCCGATGAGGATGGCAGGCCAGAAGATGGTACTGAAGCGCACGCGGTAATCGAGTAGTTCGGGCATCCAAAAAAGTAGGCCAAGGCCAATAAGGATGGCACCGGTTGTGCGGTTAGAACGGTTTGAGATGGTGATAATACCGATGCCGATGAGCAGGGTTTTCCAAGAGATAAGGTAGTAACGGAGATTAAACGAAAGCAGGTCAAGCTGATCTAAGAGGAGCAAGCCGCCGGCTAGGATAAGCAATATGCCAGCAATGGCACGTCTGTCGATTCCTGTTGATGGTGTATTTTCCATGGTTTTAAAAATTAAGTTTCTGTATTTGTGAAGCGAAAGTACAACCGATGTGAGGCTTTGAAAAGCTAAAATAGGCGAATGGGTGAAAATTGTCGGTGAAACAGCGATTTAAAGATTCAAAATTCAAGAGATTCAAAAATTTAAAGACCTACCTCTTTGAAGGCGGTAGGCTGGTTCAAAGATTGAGGCTACTTTGATATCTCATGTTTTCACATACAAACCGAAGGGAGAAATGTTAAAATCGTTTAAGTAGGAGGGAAGAATATCAACCTATTTATAGTTGGTAGGCAGGTTAATACTTATAATAAACTGATACATTGAAAGAAAATATATACGTCCCCATTTGCGCAAGTGAGAATTAAGGATAGAAATAGTTTTTAAAATTAGTGCAGAATTTGTAAACAAAGTAAGCTACTTTTGTTTTTAGGATGAATAAAAATGATCGGCTATAATGATGTCAAGATACCCGAAAAAAAGTACTTTTATTAAAATTCTGTTGCTTTTCCTCTTTATAAGTCAGGGTTTTGTGGCCCAAAGCCAATTTATTGGATACCGGATTGACAGCTCCGAAACGAAGTCGGTTTTCCCTTTTGAGTTTATCAACAATCTTGTGATTGTGCCGGTAGTGCTTAATGACAGCGTGCAGATGAAGTTTATCTTAGATACTGGTTTACGGACCACCTTATTGACCGAAGGCAACGAGCATCAACTGGACGTTGCTTTTAACAGAACCGTAAAAATTAGCGGATTAGGCTCATTAGGCAATATTACTGCCTTTGTTGCCAGCAATGTAAAACTACAACTGCCAGGAATTACCGGTCGCGGACAAACCTTGATTGTGCTGGGAGAAGACTATCTTGACCTGCAAAGTCATATCGGGCAGGAGGTTCATGGAGTTTTAGGCTATGATTTCTTTAGTCATTTTGTGGTGAAAATTGATTATGGCTCAAAAAAAATCACCGTGTATCAAAGCGAAAATTACAAGCCGCCCCGTCGATATAGCGTATTTCCTATAAAACTAGTAACCGGCCGCCCTTATCTAAATGCTGAAATAGTACAAAACGAAGGAAGTAAAATCTCAGGAAGTTTTTTGATAGATACTGGCGCCAGCCACAGCCTACTCCTTGAGCCCGACAGCTCAAATAGCATCATACTTCCTGCGCAAACTTTACCTACCATACTCGGCTGGGGACTTTCGGGAGCTATTGATGGAGTATTAGGCCGAATCAAACGCTTTACCCTCGGAAAGTTCCGTTTTAAAAACGTGCTAAGCTCCTATGGCGCAAGCCTCAGATCAGCCGGACAATTAGTTCCCGACCGAATCGGCTCGATTGGTGGAGAATTATTGAGTCGTTTTACCCTGATTCTCGATTATAAATCGGAGAAAGTGTATCTGAAAAAGAACTATTACTACAACCGCAGTTTTAACCAAAACAAAAGTGGCCTTAATGTGGTAGCCGGAGGGCAGGAATTAAAAACTTTTAGCGTGCTTCATGTAATGGAAGACTCACCGGCTGACAAAGCAGGAATTATGCCCGGCGATATAATTGTAGCCGTCAACAGTAAAGGTTCAGCGCAGCTCAGGCTGGAAGATATACAAGAAATTTTCCATGCTAAATCATCGCAAGTGGTTGAAATAGTTGTGCTTCGCAATGGGCAGTTTCTGAGCTTTACTATTGTACTTAAAAAGCTGATCTAAGATTGTCAACCTGAAGTTTGTATTCTATTTCAAGGTTTCCCTATTCTCATCAGAAAAGAATGTTAAATTTCCTACCTTTGGTTCACTACTTATTCCTTTCAATGAAAAAAAATAGAGCATCTTTTACTAGTTATTTTTTTCTGCTAATTTTATTCACATTTCAGGTGAATGGGATAGCTCAACCCAACGACAGTTGGAAAGCCGGCAGCGCATATCAGCTTTTTGGACAGTCGAATACAGTTTACTGTTTTATTGAGACAGCTGATAATCCTTGGACAGAAACTGAGAAAAAAGCTTCATTGCTTGCACTGCAAGAAGCCCAAAGCTGGCTGGTGCAGCAAGCTAACAGATGGAATACAGCCTTATCATTCAAAAATCATGCATTGGCATCCGAAGCTATTGTAGTACCCGCAATTTCCAAAGGCACAGGAAGTGGCACGGAACGCGTGGACTGGGTGCAACAAATCGTTTGTGAGCTTGGGTATCGCAATGCCAAACATGCCTATAAGCATCTCCGCAGAAAATTTGGTAACAAAAACATTCAACTGATCATTTTTGCCCGTGCTGATGGCACTTCCTATGCTATGCGATTTGCCAAAGGAATGCGAAAAAAGAAATTTTTTCTCGAAGGCATTTTATTATATCAGCAATATTCAAATGCTTCGGCAATGCCCACAGCGGCTGTTATAGCACACGAGTTATTGCATTTGTATGGCGCATGGGATTTATATACCACTTATGCCCAAACAGCTGACCGCCATGCCAAAGCCATCGAACTTTATCCAAATGACATTATGTTGCGTGTAGATTTCCGCCTTGAAACCTTGCAGATTGATCAGTTAACGGCTTGGCTCATAGGATGGAACAAACAGGAAGAAGCAGTTTTTGAATGGTTTAGACCATCGGATTTTAAGCGATAAATATCAAAATTCTATAGTTAGAATAGCTTTAAAATCTGACACTAAATTTAATCATATAAAATGTTAAAATTCGCATAATTACCTCAAAGTATATGCGTAAATACATGTTCTATATTGATTTTTATCCAGATTGCATATAAGCTACTACAGCAGTATTTTTCGAACTAAAAGTAAATCTTCCTTCGTTTCGTTGAGTTTATATTGCCTATTTTTGTCGCAGCTTACAACTATGAAACACCTTATTCGACTGTCTATTTTATTTGCTGTACTATTGGTTGCGCAAAGCTGCACGAGCTTGCGTAGTCCGCACCGGCCAGTACAAAAACCGAAAAAGAAACGGCCGTGCAACGACTGCCCTTCATGGTCTTATCAGCACAACAAACAACCCATTTTTAGCTTTTATGAAGCTTGAGCAAATAGACATTCTCAAACGTTTTCTTCCAGAAGAAGCACTCGAAATGGTATGCCAAACCATTGATGAGGAACGCATCCATTTGCGTATTACAGCGGCACGAAAAACACGACTTGGCGATTTCAGGCCACCGGCCAAATCAGGTGGCGGGTATCGCATTTCGCTGAACCACAACTTAAACCGGTACCAGTTTTTGATCACTTTTGTGCATGAACTAGCTCACCTTCAAGTGTATAAAAAACATCAAAACAAGGTGCAACCACACGGCATCGAATGGAAACAAAGCTTTAGCACACTTATGCAGCCCTATTTTGAGGCTAATTTATTTCCACAAGACCTTACAAAAGTGCTGAAAAAATACCTCAAAAATGCCAAAGCCGCCAGCGGTTCCGATCTGGAACTTAGCCGCTGCCTTAAGCAGTTTGATAAAAACTCAACGAAAAATCCCACCTTGGAAGAAATACCTGATGGCAGCAATTTTGTAATTGCTGGTGGACGCGTTTTTATTAAAGGCAAACGCTTACGCAAACGCTATAAATGCCAATGCTATCATTCCAAAAAATGGTATCTATTTAATCCACTCGCAGAAGTTTTGGTGGTGAATCCTGAAGGTTGATGGGTTGATGGGTTGAAGAGTTTACGGGTTCACGAGTTGAAGAATTAAAGGGTTGAAGAGTTTACGGGTTTATGGGTTCACGGGTTTATGGGTTTAAGAGTTAAAGAGTTAGTGTGTCTTGTCCTGATATAGGTTTACAATAAAAGTAAGGTTAAAACCGGATTGTGAAAAATAAACTTGTAAACTTGTAAACTCGTAAACCCATAAACTCGTCAACTCTTGAACTCGTGAACCTATAACCACGGTGCTCTCGACTTACTTCGACATGGTTCGACGCGCTCACCACGAGTACTCAGCAGAACTCGCTTGATCTCCTTGTTTTTCGTGCATCTAACTCGTAAACTCTGTGAACTCCTGAACTCTTCAACCCATAAACTCGTGAACTCGTGAACCCTTAAACCCATAAACTCGTCAACTCTTAAACCCGTGAACCCATAAACCCCTCAACTATTGAATTAAAAAATCTCGTACATTTGCCCATCACACAAATGCAATCCAATGCCACTTTTAGGAACCATTATAAAGAAGGCTTATGAATTACGACATTTGCCGGTCGAGAAGAAAAAGCTACGATTACAGCCCGTTAAAGCTCAGGCGTTAGAACTAAAAAAGCTAGTTCGTAAAGCTCAATTTACGGCTTTTGGTGAGCACTATAATTTCGATCAAATTCTTGACAGCCCCAACATTACCGAAACATTCCGAAAACAGGTGCCCGTGTTCGATTACACCAGCATGTATAAGCAATGGTGGTATCGTGCGCTCAATGGCGAGTCGTATGTTGCTTGGCCCGGGCGCATCAAATATTTCGCGCTAAGCTCCGGAACTTCCGAATCGTCGAGCAAGCATATTCCGGTTACAGCCGATATGCTTACCGCAATAAAAAAAGCCAGCATCAGGCAGCTGGTTTCTACCTCGAAATACAATTTCCCGGTTCAGTTTTACGAAAAAGGTATGCTGATGATTGGAGGAAGCACCCACCTGCAGTATAACGGCACTTATTACGCCGGCGATCTGTCGGGCATCACGGCAGGAAGTCTGCCATTTTGGTTTCAGCACTTTTATAAGCCCGGCAAGAGCATCTCAAAAACCGCCGAATGGGCTATCAAACTCAACGAAATGGTGCGCAAAGCACCCAGTTGGGATATTGGCGTAATTGTAGGCGTTCCAGCCTGGGTTCAAATTTTGCTCGAACGTATCATTTCCGAATATAAACTTAATACCATTCACGATCTGTGGCCTAACCTCACCGTTTATGTGCACAGTGGCGTGTCGTTTGCGCCTTACGTCAAAAGTTTCGAGAAACTGTTTGGCAAGCCGATGATTTATTCTGAAAGCTATTTGGCTTCTGAAGGCTATATTGCCTACCAAAATAGTCTGCACACCCGCACAATGGAGCTGATTGTTGATAATGGCATTTATTATGAATTTGTGCCTTTCAATGAAAACAATTTCAACGAAGAAGGCAATCTCACCGATGATCCTGAGACGCTGATGCTGAGCGAAGTAAGCAATAATGTGGAATATGCACTGCTACTTTCAACGAATGCCGGTGCCTGGCGTTACCTGATTGGCGATACCATTAAATTTACTGACAAAGACAAATGTGAAATCATTATTACCGGGCGCACCAAGCATTACCTGAGCCTTTGCGGCGAGCATCTTTCGCAGGACAATATGAACCGCGCCATCGAGATGCTTCAAGATGAATTTAATATAGAAGTGCGCGAGTTTACAGTTGCAGGTATCCGCCATGGCTCGCTATTTGCTCACCGATGGTATTTGGGCACCGATGATAAAATTGATCCGCAACTTGCGATCCAAAAAATTGATGAACACCTCAATCAACTTAATGACGATTATATGGTTGAGCGCATGGAAGCCATTCGCGAGCTGTTTATCGAGGTGCTTCCATCGCAGGTATTTTATGATTATATGAAAAAGCTAGGCAAAGAAGGTAGCGCCAACAAATTCCCGCGGGTGCTAAAGGGTGAGCGCTTACAAGACTGGGAAAAATACCTGCAAAGCTATCAGCAAAAAGTTTGATTTTTTGATTTATGAGTTCATTATTTTTAGAAGGCGCATTATTAGGACTTACTTTGGCAACATTTTTTGGTTTTGGTCCGGCATTTTTTGCTTTGGTGCAAACCAGCATACACAGGGGTTTTGGTCCTGCTGCGTTGTTGGCTATTGGCATTTTTTTAAACGATGTGCTGATGGTGGTGCTTTGCTTGATGGGCGCCGTGCAAATTGTTACACAACCCAGCAATTACCTCTGGTTTGGGATTAGCAGTGGCATTATTTTGATTATTTTTGGATTGGTAACTTATACCCGAAAGGTAAAAGAACCGCACGAAGATGCCGACGATGATATGGAGCTTCCTGTAAAAGTAAGCGGCCCAAGCTGGATCACTTATATCGCCAAAGGATTTTTTATGAATATCGTCAATCCTTTCGTCTGGATTTTTTGGGTGGGTGTAGTCGTTGGAATTTCGGCGCGCATGGGCGGCGACGAAGTAAAACTAACTACCTTTTTCAGTGGTACTTTGATTGTTGTGTTGGCCAGCGATTTGCTCAAAGCCTACGGCGCGTATGCCATTAAAGGCTTTTTCACAACAAAAATGATTGGCAAGCTGAATAAAATTGCCGGCATCGGACTCATTATTTTTGGTGTTTTCCTGATGGGAAGGGTTATCTTTGAATCTTTATTTTAACGCCTAAAAAAACTTGCTGTCATTTTTTAAAAAGAGAATTCTCGAATTTAACGGATTAAAAACAATTTAATAATTAAAATATCAAACAATTTTTAATTGAATTAGCAACCTCAATAATAAAGTAAAAAAATCGTCTTATGAAAACTCAATTTTCCCGCAACTGGTGGTCGTTTGCTCTCAATGGCGTAATTGCACTAATATATGGTATTTTGGCACTTAGTTTGCCTGAAGGTACATTGATCATCATTGCGCGCTACACGGGCATTGTTATCCTGCTAACCGGAGTCGTTTTCGGTATCATCAGTTATAACCGTTCGCAGAAAAACCTGCCTTATGGCGTGATGCTTTTTCAAACCATTGTGATGGCTATCCTTGGCGTTTTAATCATGTTCTACACCCAGGAAACAATCAACTTTTTCATTCTGCTTATCGGTGTTTGGGCTATTATCATGGGAGTAGTACAATTAATTGTTCTGGTGAATGTTAGCCCCGGATTTGGAAACAAAAACTTTTTTGTGATCAATGCTGTAGTCAGTTTGATTTTCGGATTATTGCTGGTGCTCGACCCGTTCAATGCTGCCAAAACCCTCATTGTTTTGAGTGGAATTTTAGCTTTGTTTTTTGGTTTCGTGATGATTTGGTTTGCTTATAGCTTGCGCGAATTGCAGAAAATAAGCCCACACGAAGAAGTTTAGTTATTCAACAATAGATTTCCGTATCAATCGTCACCTTCAAACTTGATGTCTTTCACATTGAGTTGCAGGCTTACTTTTCCCTGCCATTCATTTTCTTCTAAGTGATAGCAAATACTGAACGCTTCACCACTGCGGATGCGCTCGTAATGGTGCGCCTGCTGAAAAGCAATGGCAGAAACCGCCTGCGAACGGCTTGTTTTTTGCATCAGGTTGAGCTTGAGATGTTTTTGACCTACAATGCGTGAGCGACCGGTATCAATAACCTGCTCAGAGATAAAAACCGGTGCCATATTGCCCGGCCCAAAAGGTGCAAACTGCTTCAGAATGCGGATAAACTTGGCTGTGATATCAGCGAAGTTGATTCTTAAATCAATTTCTATTTCTGGAATAAGTAATTCATCATCAATATGTTGATGAACGTAGTTGTGAAACTTATTTTGAAACAGCTTCAGGTTTTCGGGTTTTAGCGAAAGGCCGGCGGCATATTTATGTCCGCCAAAATGTTCGAGTAAATCGGAGCAATGGTCAATAGCGTCATAAACATCAAAGTTTTTGACCGATCGCGCCGAGCCGGTAATAAACTGATTAGATCGCGTAAGGATTATCGTTGGGCGATAATAATTATCGGTAAGCCGCGACGCCACAATACCAATCACACCTTTGTGCCAGTTTTCGTTGTAAAGCACCGTGCTTTTGGCTGCTTTTAAAACGCTGTCTCCTTCAATCATGGCCAGCGCTTCCTCAGTAATTTGGTTGTCGAGGCTGCGGCGCTCAGTATTCATATCATTAATGGCTTCGCCCAGCTTTTCGGCATGACTCATCCTTTCGGAAAGCAGCAATTTCACAGAGTCGCTGGCTTTTTCAATACGTCCGGCAGCATTGATGCGCGGCCCAATCAAAAACACCAAATCGCTGATAGTAAGCACGCGCGTAAGCACATTGCCGGTTTTTGGATCAGGAATTTCGCGCCGTACCACCTTAGCGTAGTTCAACACGGCCTCAAAGCCCGGTCGCGGATTCGTATTAATCTGCCGCAAACCAAAATAGGCTAGCACACGGTTTTCGCCGGTTATGGGTACAATATCGGCGGCAATACTCACCGCCACCATATCGAGCAGCGGAATAAGGTCATTAAAATCTTCTCCTTGCTTCTCGGCCAAAGCCGAAACCAATTTAAAACCCACTCCAGCTCCCGAAAGTTCTTTAAATGGATAATTGCAATCGGCCCGTTTGGTATCTAAAACGGCTACAGCGGCAGGCAAAACATCGCCTGGGCGGTGGTGGTCGCAAA
>CAZOEV010000039.1:0-10556 GCA_964578915.1 uncultured Lentimicrobiaceae bacterium | reverse complement strand
TTTCATTACGTATTCCAAGCTTTGAAAACAACTTGCTTGTAAACGGACAATTAGTTGCTGTTCAGGGAAATACAATAGATGTCAATCTCGATTCACAGCGAAAATCTACCGCTTTTACACAGGATGATTTTCCCGAAGGCTTGCTGGCTTGGTGGCGTTTTGATGAAGGAACCGGCACAACCGCAACAGATGAAACCGAAAATTTTGATGGTGTAATTGATGGTGCAACCTACACCACAGGAATAAACGGAGGAGCACTTAACTTCAACGGAAATACTGAAAATGTTCGGGTAACAAACACTCCCGAACTAAATCTCGTTGGCGATAAATTGAGTTTATCTGTTTGGTTTTCAAGAGATCAGCTTAATCAGGCCGGCGCTTTTTTCTTTCTTAACACCAAGTATATTCTCCGGATAGATGGAGCTGGTAAAATATCTTTTAGCGTGTATAGCCCAACTTTTATTGATGTCGTGCTGAAATGGCAAGACAGGGTAGCTGATAACGATTGGCACCATTTGGTAGGCGTTTATGATGGCACTGAAATCCGGCTATACATAGATGGCGCTTTGATGAACACTAAGGCCGCTTCCGGAAACCTCAACAGCAGCTCTGCCGATTTGCTTATAGGTAGCCAAAGTTCAATGAATTTTTTTAGCGGACAGCTAGATGAAGCCATGATTTTTGACAAAGCCCTTTCGCAGGATGATATTTCCTATCTTTTTAGCAACAATTACAAGCCTTCCAACGGCAACAGCAGTTTAGTTGCTCATTGGCCTTTGGATGCCATTTCAGACGGGAAAGTGACTGATATAATTGGCGGACATCATGCTTCGGCCAACGATCTGACTCCAGCGGCAGGCATGGTTGAAAGCAGCATGAATTTCAATGGCAGCAGCTCCTCTGCAATAGCTCCGCACCATCCAAACATTAATCCAACGGAAAGTTTTACCATGATGACTTGGGTAAATACCCGAGAGAATAAAACCACAAAAATCGTTCAAAAAGGCGATTGGGACGGCCATGGTATAGGACAGGGTAAGTGGGATGGATGGAATGCGCATATCCGCGGCTCCGATCAAAACACACACGATATCAATTGGGGCGAGGGATTGCCAATTTTAAATACCTGGTATCACCTGTCCGTAACCTATGATGGAAGTGTTTTAAAACTTTACGTCAACGGACAGTTTAAAAATGCCAGACAGCTTGACATTCCCTTGCATAGCAATTCCCGAACATTCTCAATTGGCTCTGACAATGGCAATCAAAAATTCTTTAATGGATTGATAGATGACGTGAAATATTTTTCAGAAGCACTTTCTGCGATTGAAATTCAGACGGCCATGTCCGAAGCACCTCAAATTGCTGATGCAGATGGCGATGGTATTCCCGATGAGGAAGACGATTTCCCGAATGATCCGGCCAGAGCTTTTACCAATCATTTTCCAGCTTCCGGCTTTGGCAGCTTGGCTTTTGAAGACCTCTGGCCCGGCAAAGGCGATTACGATTTTAATGATTTGGTGGTTGACTACCGTTTTAATATGATTACCAATCAAGCTAATAAAATAACCGAAATTGAAGCCGTTTTCGCGATAAGGGCTAACGGCGCCGGTCTGAGAAATGGTTTTGGATTCCAGCTTCCTGGGAATATTCCGGACACAGATTTTGAAGTTTCTGGTCATCGTTTGGATGAAAATTATATCAGCCTAAATATGAACGGAACAGAATCCGGCCAGCAAATTCCAACTATTATCGTGTTTGATAATATCAAAAATATTTTGCAGTCTGATGCTGGTTTTGGCGCAAACGTTGTTCCTGAATTGCCTTATGTTGAGCCGGATACAATTAAAATAGCACTCCTGCTCACGCCAAACACCTATTTGCTCAGCGATTTTCAACCAGAGAATTTTAATCCATTCCTGATTGTGGATATGGAGCGCGGCAAAGAAGTTCACCTGCCTGATTATGCACCAACCAGTCTGGCTGACATGAGCTATTTTGGGCAAATGGATGACAATTCCGTTCCGGCTGAAGAACGCTATTACAAAACAAAATCACAATTGCCGTGGGCCATCAATATCATTGAATCTTTTGACTATACTATCGAACACGCACAGATTACCCAAGGCCACCTTTGGTTTGCCGACTGGGCTGAATCCAGCGGAACACTATATCCAGACTGGTATAAGAATAAATCTGGCTATCGCTCAGAAGCGCATATTTATGTTGTTCCGTAAAGAATTTTTATAGTTTTGCGCAAAACAATGCTATGAAAAAGACCACATTACTATTTCTTATCGCAGGCTTGCTGCTTGCAGGATCACTAAACGCGCAAAAACATGAAGTCCGAGCAAACCTGGGGCTGGCTACCACCGCTGATATCGGTGATGTTTTTAGCGATTTAATCGTAACGGTAATAACTGTGGATGGTTACTCAACAAACAATTCCGAGAGTTTTGGCGCTATCGGGTTTGAATATTGGTACTTTCAATCAGATTTGCTTAAGCTAGGTGGACTTTTTTCTTACCAAGCTATCGACAAGGAAGTTTTTTATTTGGGAGATAAAGCCGGGGATATAACCAATAGTTACTATACCATTATGCCCGAAATTAATCTTGAATACGTTAGATCAGAATGGGTTCAGCTCTATTCGGGAATCGGCGCAGGCATAACAATTTTATCCCAGAATTTTAACTCCACCAAAACGGAAGTTGCTAGCTCTTCGGCCAGCGAAATTATCTTTAATTTCCATGTCAATGCCATTGGAATGCGCATAGGTAAAGCCTTTGGCGCATCGGTAGAGCTTGGAGTCGGCGCAAAAGGCATTTTCAACGCCGGACTGAATTACCGATTTTAAAAATCTATCTACCTAAAACTATCAGGTTTTAGGTGCTTAACGCTAATATTCTGAAAATATTCAGCATATTAGCGTTTTTCTAAATAGTCGTAAATTTGCAAAAAAGAAAAGCCATGTCACACAACTCCTATTCCATTAACGGACAAATCGTTGATTTGCATCAATCCGAGATATTTCCGGGCACACTAACCGTTGAAAATGGTATAATAACCCAAATTAAAAAAACGGATTCGGCACCTGATCACTTTATTTTGCCCGGCCTCATTGATGCCCACGTGCATATTGAAAGTAGCATGCTCGTGCCTTCGGAGTTTGCGCGTCTGGCCGTTGTTCATGGAACGGTAGCTACCGTAAGTGATCCACACGAAATTGCCAACGTATTGGGTATTGCAGGTGTTGATTATATGGTTGAAAACGGTAAAACTGTCCCGTTTAAGTTCTATTTTGGTGCGCCTAGTTGTGTGCCAGCCACAGCTTTTGAATCCTCGGGAGCTAATCTAGGCCCGGATGATATGGAAACACTGCTTTCGCGTCCCGAGATAAAATATATGGCCGAGATGATGAACTATCCCGGCGTGATTTTTCAGGATGAAATGGTGATGCAGAAATTGGCTGTGGCCAAAAAATACAATAAACCTATCGACGGCCATGCTCCGGGATTGAAAGGTGAAGAAGCACAGAAATATATTAAAGCTGGAATTACTACTGACCACGAATGCTTTACGATGGAAGAAGCCTTAGATAAGATTAAATACGGCATGAAGATTCAAATTCGCGAAGGCAGCGCTGCCAAAAATTTTGAAGCTTTGATCGATTTAATGAAAGACCATGCAGACAAGGTGCTGTTTTGCAGCGACGACAAACATCCAGATGATTTAGTGCGTGGCCATATAAATCAACTCATAAAACGTGCAATTGGCAAAGGCTACGATCCGATTCACGTGTTAAAAAGCGCAATACTAAATCCAATTGCGCATTATGATTTGGAAGTTGGAACACTGCAAATTGGCGATCCGGCAGATATGATTTTGATCGATTCGCTGAGCGATTTTAATGTATTAAAAACTTATGTAAATGGCGAATTGGTGGCCGAAAATGGCAAAAGCCTGATAGAGGCTTCTATGGCCACAACACCCAATAATTTTGTCGCTAAAAAGCTTAGTGCAGCTGATTTTTTCGTGCAAAACGAAGGCAAAAGCATCAAAGTAATTGAAGCCTTGGAAGGTCAGCTAATTACCAATACATTTATTGGAAAAGCTAAGGTCGAAGGCAAAAATTTGGTAAGTAATATTGCCGATGATATTTTAAAAATTGCAGTTATCAATCGTTACAAAAAAGCCGCTCCAGCAATTGCTTTCATCAAAAATATTGGTCTAAAACGTGGCGCTATTGCTTCCACTGTAGCGCACGACAGCCACAATATTATTGTAGTGGGCGCTGACGACGCGAGCATGGTCAAAGCAGTTAACCTTATGGTTGAAAGCCAGGGCGGTGTGGTAGCCTGCGATGCGGATTCGGTGCATTTACTGCCACTTCCGGTGGCCGGACTGATGAGCAACAAAAACGGCTATGAAGTTGCCGAGGCTTATGAAAAAGCTGATGCTGCGGCCAAAGCGCTGGGAACTGTTTTACACGCACCTTTTATGACGCTTTCGTTTATGGCACTTTTGGTTATCCCACAACTCAAACTGAGCGACAAAGGCTTGTTTGATGGTGGTAAGTTTGCGTTTACTGAATTGAGTGCGTAGCTCACTAAAACGCAGCACTATTTTCCAATTGGAAAGGCAATTAATTTCTTCGTAAAGCTAATTCACATAGGCACAAGCTTATTTAGACCGCTTTTATATTAGCCCGTTTCTCAATTCATATATAGATATGAAGTTATGTGCGAATAGAGATTGCTTATTTTTGTCGAAAATTAGCTCATGGAAACACTCACGATTAGCGAACAAAGCATACAAAAGCTTGAAAAAGTAGCTGGCAGACTGCGCGCAATTGCGCATCCGGTGCGGCTTGCCATAATTGAAATGCTGACTAAAAATCCGAAAATGAGTGTCACAGAAATCTATCTGCATTTAGATATTGAGCAGGCAGCAGCTTCGCATCACTTGAATATTATGAAAAACAAAGGCATATTGGATGCCAAAAGAGACGGTAAAAAAATCTATTACTCGCTCAGAAATACGACCCTCGCTGATATTATTGGTTGCATCGACAAGTGTAAGGATTGTTAAACACTAGCAGAACTCAATAAGTCTTTTTGATTATTCCTTATCTGTCGCCATCAAATTTTGGCGACCAGCTTTCTTCAACATCCCAGTTTGCCCTGATTTCTATCTCCTTCGGGAAATAATTAACCCTTTCAGGCTGTTGATTTTTCAAATAATCGCCTGTATCCCATCGCCCGTTAAAGTTGCGGTCTTCAATAATCTTAATCAGGTATTTTACAGGCGAAAGATAAGGGAAATGCAGGCGCTGCGAAGCTTTCAAAACAAGCTGCTTCAATACAATTTCCTTTTCGTTCATCAATTGAACAATATATTGCTTTGTGCTATCAGGCACTGCAAAATCGACGTATAGATGGCCGTATTGATCTTCTGCCGGCACATTAAAATTGATCTGGGTGGTGTCATTGGTTTTGCCACTATATCCAAAAAACACTGAATCCGGAAAGCGGATAATATAACTACTTTCGGCATTTAACAGGGTGTCTAGCATAAATTTCTGGCCTACCGAATCCATTTTCACAAAACCTAAGCGGTTCAAAATTGTGTCCGTATTAATAATCAACCAGCTGGTGTCGCGCATCTTTATTTCAGTGATAGGCTCATCGAAATTCAGCAACAACTTCGCAGGTAAATCAATGCGCCGTCCTTTGGCATTATTCGTAAGTGTGAGTCGATCGGATGTTAAAGTTTCCTCTTCCTTTTTACGTTTACCGCTTGGCTTTTTCTTTTCGGCAAGCGATAATTTCAACGTATCAAGTACCAAAGTATCCTGTTTCACGCTCAAAAATAAACTATCACTGATGGCAGGATTAAAATACCAAAACAAAGTGTCGCGCGATTTGGTATAATAATCGATCAGGTTGAAACTGTCGGGCAAAGCGGTCAATGGCTCTATCTCAATCTCAGTAACCGGATATCTAAAAGCAAAGCGCAGCAAGCCATTGCGCAAAAGCTCAGCGCGAAGCAAACGCTGCACCGAGTCTTGTTCTTGAAACATAAACAACCGCAGATTAAGCGCCTGCTCAAGCGGTGGTTGCATGGCAGAATCTGCTGCAAGGCTGTCGTCAACAGAAACCAAAACACTATCACTAATAATCTCACGCTGAATAGCCGCTGCAAGGCTGTCACCTTTTAATGGATTCAGGCTGTCAGCCATCAGCAAAAGACTGTCAGATAAAACTATAAGACTATCATGCACAGCTGGTTTTTGATAAATCGGAATAATTAAAGTATCCAGAAAAGCAATTTTTTCGCCAGGCATATCATATAAAAAATTGCTGTTCATATCGCTGAGAGCAAATATTTTATAGCTCGTATCTTTAAGGTTTGCCAGCCTAAAATGGCCCGCTTCATCTGTGCGCGCCACATATAAAGGCCGCAATAAATACGGCAGCGAATCTACTGGAATTGTATCGGGCGCATGATCATAAAGCATCACTACGGCATCCTCCGGTGCCACTAAATCAAACGCATTATTGACAAGACCCTCTATCAGCATCGAATCAAGCACCGGCCCGGTAGAAAAAACGAAGCTATAGCCGCTTATTGGATTATTTTCAGTTAAATCACCGATGGCATCACCAAAAAATATGGTGTAGGTTGTTTTTGGGACCAGTTCTTCCTCAAACTTTATTTGCAAGGTTTTTCCGCGCAGGCGATACTCGGGGTTTTTATTAAGCGGTGGAGAAATTAGCACCTCAGTTTGGGTGTTCGAGAGTTTCACAAACTCATCAAAGGTAATTTCTATGGTACTTCCTTTGAAGTTTACCGATCTATTAGCCGGATTCGATTCGACGACATTTGGCGGGACTTCATCTTTCGGGCCACCTTTGGGCATCACAGGGTTGGCGCATTGCTGCATAATTAAGCTCAAAAGCAAAATCAAAATTACTACCAAAAACAACCTATCCAAGCGTATTACCATAGTGTTGCAAAGATGCAAATAATTCCTTTTAAAGTGTGATTAGGCTAATGTTTCAATTGGTTTTTATTTAACCAAAAGCTTTTAAAGCAGGGTGAAGCGCACTGGAAGTGTAAAACGCACGCGCACAGGTCTGTTGCGTTGCTTTCCGGGTTTCCATGCAGGCATTTGTTTAACAACACGAACGGCTTCCTTGTCGCAGCCGCCGCCGATGCCGCGCAAAATATTCACATTAGATACCGATCCGTCGGGTTCCACTACAAAGCTCACATAAACAATGCCTTGAATATTACTTTCCTTGGCAAGTTGCGGATATTTAGTGTGACTGGCGAAGTACTGGATTCGGGCGGCATCGCCTCCGGGAAACTCAGGCTGTTCTTCAACAATCAAGAAAATTTCCGGCTCAATAATGTTTTCTTCCTGTGCTGGCCTTTCGATGGGAATATATTCAGGAATAACGGTGGTTTGATCCACCTCAGCCTGAGTCTGAAGGTCAGCTCCCACATCTTCTTTGTCGTCAACCACTGTTAAAAGTGTGATTTGTTGCTTAGGCGCCTGAGCGGGAGGTGGCGGTGGTGTGGGCTGCGTAGTTTGGATCATTTCTTCCTGCACAATTTGTAATTCGCTGCGGTTAAAATCCAATTCACCCACCTGATTTGGTCTTTTCACCTGAAACATAAAGAAAATGATTAGCAGGCTTACTATCAACCCAATTTCAAAAAACAGGCCCTTCTTTCTTTCAAGATCAGCCTGTGGTGTTTTGTAACTGATCATGGCTTTTAAGTATTGATTTCCAGTAAAGTTAATCAATAAATCAAGCAATGTCAAGCGTTTTTCTACCTGAGCAAGTTAAAGGTAAAATGCTACTATTTCCGTAACTGACCCTGATTAAAAATACCACCCAAAAGTGGATTTTTGTTGGTGCTGACTTTAAAATAGCCTTCATTTACCGTTTGCACTTCTTCAATAGTATAAAAAGCATTGGGATTATACTGGTTAATGATTGTAAGCATTTCGTCAAGATTCTTTCTTTTTACGATACTAAATAACATTTGAACCGATCCATTTTTACCTGCTGCATCCACAACAGTAACGCCATAATTAGCCTCTCGCAGGTGATTGATAAGGTTTGTGATGTCTTTCTTTGGAATAACCCGAACGACCACCGTACCTATCGACATCTTCTCTACCAAAATAATCCCGATATAATTTCCCATCGCGAAACCAGCACCATAACCGATATAACTCATAAAATTGTCGAGTTGCTGCATAATCTGGCCTATGGCCAATAACCAAATAATCACCTCAACAAAACCCAAAGCTGGCGCCAAGTATTTGTAGCCTCGCGAAACAAAAATAAGCCGGATAGTTCCAACGCTAACGTCCATAATACGCGCTATGGCTATCATAAGCGGCAAAACAACATAGTTGTAAATATCTATATGGATCCAGTCTGTGAGATTAAACATGATTTTTTGTGTTCAAATTTGAAAGTACAAAAGTAACCCAAATTGAATGGTTTTACACTGAAATAATCTGTTGTTTAAGGTAAATTTAACTGCTATAAAAATATATTCTGTTTTCTAAAATCTTTAATATTGAGTGAATTACGTCTCAACTTTTGCATTATACAAATGCATCATGTACTTTTGAGGCTTGGATGACTAAAATTACCTGCACTACTTTTCGTTTTTTTCTACTACTAATTCTGCTAAATATGAATCCTTTAGCAGTTTATAATCCCATTTCGGCAGAAGAAAAAAACACATCATTACCTTATGTTGTAAGCCATTCCGACTGGGAATCGATGGCTGAGAGCGATTTAATAAACGCAGAATCTCGCTGGTTAAATTTAAGCGATGGCACAAAAGTTATCCAGCGCAAGGCCGGAATGATTGTGAAAGGCACTTCGCCAGAACAGGTTGCTGCTATAATTCGTGATTACACACTTATCCCTGAATGGATGAATGCCGCAGACGATGCCAGCCTCATTTCGCGATCCAACAAAAATTTATGGGCAATTTTTTTAGTTTTTGAGCTGCCTTGGCCTTTGCGTAATAAATACCTGATAAATGAGGTGAGCGAACACAAACACCCTTCTCTGCCTTTTTATACTTTCAGGATAAACAGCAGTGAAAAGTATAAGCCTCCTTTTGATTGTAAAATCAATGATTTTGGCCATTACGAAGGTGTATGGAAGGTATATTCTTTGCAAAAAGACATCACCTATATTGAGTTTTCGGCCTTTTCTACCGAGCCACCACAGTTTCCGCGCTGGATACAAGACCCGATTATTAATCGGTCCTTTACCAAAACGATGGAAAATTTCTACAACATACTTACCGAATTAAAATAAAAAAGGCTGTCCAATATTTTTCTTGAACAGCCTTTCAATCGCCTATATTTTGCTTTAAAGCGGGATATTTCCGTGTTTTTTAGCCGGATTTACCTTTGATTTGGATTGAGTCATCTCCAAAGCCTGAATCAATTTTTTACGGGTATCTCTTGGCCGAATAATTTCGTCAATATAACCCAATGCAGCTGCTTTGTAAGGGCTGGCAAAGGTGCGGCGATAATCTTCAATGGCTTTTTCGCGTTCAGCTTCATTGAGTTTGTTGCGGTAAATAATATTTACAGCACCTTCAGGTCCCATCACGGCAATTTCGGCTGTGGGATACGCAAAATTCATATCAGCACCAATGTGCTTGCTCGACATCACATCGTAAGCGCCGCCGTAAGCTTTGCGTGTAATCACGGTAAGTTTTGGTACGGTAGCTTCTGCAAAGGCATACAATAATTTTGCTCCATGCTTGATGATGCCGCCAAACTCCTGCGTGGTGCCAGGCAAAAAGCCAGGAACGTCTTCAAATGTTATAATTGGAATATTAAAAGCATCGCAGAAACGCACAAAGCGCGCGGCTTTGGTGGAGCTGTCAATATCCAAAACGCCAGCCAGCACAGCAGGTTGATTGGCTACAATGCCAACCGGTTTTCCGCCCAGGCGAGCAAAACCAACGATGATGTTTTTAGCATAATAAGGCTGGATTTCAAAGAAATGCTTGTCGTCAACCACATTGGTGATGATTTCGTGCATATCGTAAGGCTTGTTCGGGTCGTCAGGAACAATCGTATCCAGGCTGTCGTTCTCGCGATGAATGCTATCAGTACAAACCTTTATTGGCGGGTCTTCCATATTGTTTGAAGGCAGAAAACTCATCAGCTCGCGCAGCATCATCATGGCTTGCTCGTCATTTTCGGCCATCATGTGCGCCACACCGCTTTTTGAGTTGTGCGTCATAGCACCGCCAAGTTCTTCTTTCGTAACTTCCTCATGCGTAACGGTTTTAATAACATCTGGGCCGGTAACAAACATATAAGAAGTGTCCTTTACCATCATGATAAAATCGGTGATGGCAGGCGAATATACAGCACCGCCGGCACAAGGGCCGAGAATGGCAGACATTTGCGGAATTACACCTGACGACATCACATTGCGGTAAAAAATATCGGCATAACCACCTAAGCTTTCCACACCTTCCTGAATACGTGC
>CAZOEV010000038.1:0-10600 GCA_964578915.1 uncultured Lentimicrobiaceae bacterium | reverse complement strand
TACCTTCGGCAAATCTGGAAACCCTGATTTGCGCTGGGAAACCACCACACAAACAGATATCGGACTTGAACTTGGATTTTTCAACGGCAGGCTCACTGCCGAATTTGACTACTACAACCGCCAAACCGACGATATTCTTGTAAACCTTTCAACACCAGGCCATTTGGGCAACGGACAAGGCGAAAAAGTAAGATATAACGCTGCTTCAGTGCTAAACCGCGGTTTTGAGTTTAATTTGCGCTGGCGCGAAACACTGGGTGACTTGAGCTATAGCATTGGCGTTCTGGGAACTACACTTCGCAACGAAGTACTTAGTATTGGCGGAAACAGCGGTATCGACTCCGTGCTTATCGGTGGTGGCTTGGGCAACGGAATTCCTGTTACCCTAAGCAGCGTTGGGAACCCTATCGGCGCTTTTTATGGCTACGTAACAGATGGTATTTTTCAGTCACAGGCCGAACTGGATGCTTATCCGCACAGCTCGCAGGCTGGCGTGGGCGACCTCCGCTTTGTTGATGTAAATGGCGACGGAAAACTCGACGGCCAAGACAGAACCAATATTGGAAGCCCTATACCTGATTTTATTTTCGGGTTTAATTTGGATTTAGGTTACAAATCATTCGATTTTTCACTCGATATTCAAGGCCAAACCGGCAATAAGATATTTAACGGAAAAGACGTGGTGCGCCCTGACCCTTACAATTTCGAACAATATGTTTGGGATCGCTGGACAGGACCCGGCACCAGCAATGCCGAACCCAAAGCCTCTTTTGGTGGATATAACTATACGCCCTCTGACAAATTTGTGCTGGATGGCTCGTTTATCCGCCTACGCAACGTCATGTTCGGCTATTCGCTTCCAGATAATATTGTAAACAAGCTAAACCTTCAAAAAATGCGGGTTTATGTGAAAGCTACCAACCTGCTTACACTTACAAAATACAGCGGCTACAGCCCCGAAGTAGGAGGTGGTGATGTGCTTTCAAACGGCATTGATTACGGAATTTATCCTATTTCGGCAGTATATTCTTTTGGAATTAATGTAACATTTTAAACAGCAAAACCATGAAAAAATACTTGAATTATATCGCTCTTTCAGGAATACTTTTGATGAGTTCCTGCACTAAATTCCTGGAAACCAACCCGCAAGGAGTGCCAACGCAGGAAGCTTATCCCACTACAGCATCCGATGCGCTTTTGTCAACCAATGCGGCTTATACCACACTGCGCAGCTGGCACTATAACTCGGGCGGCTTCCCTATTCTCGACATCATGTCCGATGATGCCCACAAAGGCAGCAATCCCAATGACGGACTCAATACCGTAGGACCATATAATAACTTTAGCATTATACCCACTCAGGACGGATTAGACCGCTGGTGGTCAGCACTTTATCAAGGCATAAAACGCGCCAATGTAGTGATTGAAAAAGTTCCTGAAATAAATATGGATGCAGCCCTGCAACAGCGATACATTGCCGAAGCGAGGTTTTTGCGCGGACTCTATTATTTTGATTTGGTGCGTGCCTGGGGCGGTGTGCCCATCGTAACCAGCACGACTCCTCCGCTTGAAGTACCGCGCTCAACAGAGGCTGCCGTTTATGATTTTCTTGAAGCAGACCTGCTGTTTGCTGCACAAAATCTTCCGGCCAAAGGCAGCTACGGCGCCAATAATATCGGGCGCGCTTCCAATGGTGCTGCTAAATCACTGCTGGCTAAAGTTTACCTGTTTAAAAAAGACTTTATCAATGCCGAAAAATACGCAGTGGAAGTTATTCAATCAGGCGAATATAATTTGGAGCTCAATTTTATTGATGCCAATGGCAAAAATGGCCAACATGGCGTAGAATCTGTTTTAGAGGTTGGTGCCATGGAAAACGAATCCGCTTTAGGCAACCAATATGCTAACACACAAGGCGTAAGAGGCACGCCAAACCGTGGGTGGGGATTCAACAGACCCTCATTAAACCTACGCTACTCCTTCGAAACTAACGACCCACGTTTAGAAGCTACCATCATCGATTTGGGTGATGTGCTCGATGGCATCACAATTTTGGGCGACGGAACCACTCCCGACGAAACTTATGACGAAAACGGCAACCTGATAGAAGTGGAATGCTACAACGAAAAAGTGTGGATCCCAGGCACCAGCACCGACACCCAATTTGGCCATAACAGGCGACTGATTCGCTTTGCCGATGTGCTGCTGATGGCTGCCGAAGCACTTAACGAAAACGGTAAAACGGGAGAGGCACTGATACATCTAAACCGCGTAAGAGAGCGCGCCCGCGGTGGAAATTTAGAAATTTTACCCGACATCGCAGAAACAGATCAAGCCGCCTTGCGCGATATTATCCTCAACGAAAGACGCCACGAACTAGCACTCGAAGGCCATCGCTTCTGGGATTTGGTGAGGACTGGAAAAGCCGCTCAGGTATTGAGCCCCAGTGGTTTTATCAGCGGAAAGCATGAACTGCTACCCATACCACAGAATGAAATTGACATCTCACAAGGCTCACTCGCACAAAACCCCAACTGGTAATGAAATCATTTTTTTAAATATCCTTTTTTAATTATTAATCTTTAAATATCACAACCATGAAACAATTTACTATTTTTTTCCTGGCAATGTTTCTCACAGTAGGCATTGCAAATGCCCAAATGATCGAAGATTTTGAGCATATCCCATTAAATCTGATGCTGGGTGGCGACACCGATAACAGCACGATGAGTATTGTGCCAACCCCCGAAGGCACTTCAAACCCAAGCACGCATGTGGTCAAATATGAACGTAGCATGAACGGTGTGCCATGGGGTGGTTTTTGGTCGGCTCTGCCACAGCCGGTTGATTTAACAGTAAATAAATACGTACACGTTCGTGTGATGAAAACACGTATCAGTCCGCTGAAATTTAAAGTAGAAGGCGGCCCTAGCGGAAACTTGGAAATTTTTAGCATGAATGAGCAAACTATTGTAAATGAGTGGGAAGACATCGTTTTTGACTTCTCCGAAAAAACAGGCGAATGGAACGTAATTGCTTTGATGCCTGATTTTGAAGACCCTCTTACGCTTACAGAAGATATCGTGATTTATTTTGATTATATCATGGTAAATAACGACCCAACTCCAGGCAGCACAGCGGCTTATGTAATCGAAGATTTCGACCATATTCCACTCAACCTGATGCTTGGCGGCGATACCGACAACAGCAGCATGACAGTAGTCGCAAATCCTGACCCTACCGATCTGAATCCGAGCGCCAATGTAATCCAATATCACCGCAGTATGAATGGTGTACCATGGGGCGGTTTTTGGTCGGCTTTGCCAATTCCGGCTGACCTCACAACTAATAAGTATATGTATGTAAAGGTTTGGAAACCACGTATTAGCCCACTGAAATTTAAAGTAGAAGGCGGCCCTAGTGGAAACTTGGAAATTGCCAGCATGAACCCACAGGAACTTACCAGTCAATGGGAAGAAATCGTTTTTGATTTCTCTGAAAAAACTGGAACTTGGAATGTAATCGCCTTTATGCCAGACTTTGAAGATCCATTGTCTCTTACAGAAGACATCATGATTTATTTTGACGATATCCGCTTGATGCCAAACCCAATATCAAACACTTCGGAAATTGCTATAAACAAAAATGTTCAAGTGTATCCTAATCCTGCTGCGGAATTTGTAACTGTAAAACACGATAAAACTATTCGCAGCATAGAAATTTTCGACCTCGCCGGTAAAATAGTTTTCAGCGAAAACTTCAATACTACAGAACTGAAAATCGACCTGAATTCCATCAAAAAAGGCATGTATCTGATGCAAATCACAACAGAAAATCAAGTAATCTCACATAAATTAATTCACTAAAAAACTCTTAACCTTATGAAAAAAAATCAATTTTTGTTTTTGTTCTTCCTGGTGCTCGCGTCAGGAGCACTTATTTTCAATAGCTGTAAAAAAGATGAAGATCCGGTAGATCTGAGTTTGAGCAGCCTAACAGCTAGCGATATTGACCTCAACGGCGCTACTTCGCCATCAAATATTCCTGTACAACCTGTAATCAAAGCTACTTTCAACGTAAATATCGATCCTGCTACCGTAACACCTTCAAGCGTTTCGCTAATGCAAGATTATGACGCAGCTAACATTCCAGTTACGATTGACGTGCTAAACAATGTCATTACCATCACGCCAAATCAGGCTTTGGGTAGCGGCACATTGTACAAGCTAAATATGACTGCCGCTATCAAGTCAACGGATGCCAAACCCCTATCAAATATCGACCGCACTTTCACTACTGCTGGCACTTTTTCTCCAGCAGGAATGATAGCGCACTGGACATTTGAAGACAATGCCAATGACGTGGTAGGTAGTTATAATCCATCTGCCAACGGCATTGTTGACATCACCTATGTAGCAGGCCGTAATTCCTCCGCTGGCAAAGCTGCCAAATTCAATGGAACTACCAGTATCATTGAAATTCCTAACGGCGACCAGCTTATCAACACCCATGATTTCACGCTCAGTTTTTGGGTAAAAACAAATTCTGAAGGGATAGAACATGGACATTTCGTGATGGGACTTGGTGCATTTTTCGGACTTCAGTTCGAGATATTTGGTGGCTATGATGGCGCTAAATTCGCTTTCCAGTATGAGATGGGCGATGGCACAACTGCCGCCGAAGACATGTGGTTCCCATCAGAAGCTACCGATGCCAGCAATGGCGGATGGCAAGGATGGGATTATGCCAAGAGCCTGACTATCGAACAGATGACGGCTAAGCTAAAGGACAATTGGCTGCATGTTACCTACATTTACGAGGCTACCTCGAAAAAAGGCACATTGTATTATGATGGCGAAAAAATGAAAAGTTTCGACTTCAATCTATGGCCTGAAGAGGACATCAAACGCACAGCCGTTGGTCTCAAATATGGCGGCCAAACACCTGATGTTGTAAACGAACTAGCTTTCGGTTTCGTACATTCACGCGCCGGCACTATGTGGGACAGCGAACCTTGGGGCGGCTATGATTTCCCCGATGCTAACCATTTTAAAGGTCAGCTTGATGACATAAAAGTATTCCATAAAGCAATTACACCTACTGAAGTGCAACTTATGTACGCTTCGGAAAAACCTTAATGGAAATTTTTGATTAGTGAGTGAGTACTGCCTTCGATGGCTATGGCGAATTTGTAGTAGTAAGATACCATCGAAGGCAGTTTTTTTTAAAATTATTTCATCCTGAAAAATATGCCAAGAAAGCTTCTCATTCTGTTTATAATAACAATTTTACCGCTTTTTCATGCCTGTAAAAAGGAAAAAGAAGATCCGGCAAATCCGGATAAATTTCAGCTTTCAGAAATCAAGGCCGGAAACAGAACTTTAAGTCAGGGCACTATTTTACAGGACGTTGACGTGAATAGTCTGTTTTACCTCAGCTTTTCGGAAGCACTTGACAGTCTTAGCCTTCGCGAAGGCGTGAAAATAGAAAATGAAATTTCTTCTCAGGCCAATAACCTAAATTTCAAACTCGAAAACAACGGAAAAACCCTTGTAATTCATCCAATTGAATCATTTGAATGGCTCACAACTTATTCTTTGAGCATTACCAACAAGCTAAAAGCAGCCTCAGGCGCAAGCTATGATGGTGCAATCTTTAGCTTTAAAACAGAAAACGGTCAGCTAAAACTACTAAGTGCGCTCATCACAGGCACGCCTATGACCAGCAATACCGTTTTAAAAGAAATTCCTTACGATAGCCTGCAAATAGAACTAAATTTTAATGAACCTATCGAAGCTACTGACCTCATTTCCAAGTTTAAAACAATTCCCTCCGTTAATTTGGAAATCGACCTTAGCGAAAACAACACAAGAGTTACAATCAAAAATAGTGACCCGCTTGATTATTATAGCTCCTACATTTTTATAATCAGCGCCACACTTAACTCGGCCTCCGGCTTGGACTTTGCCGGTTTTGACAAAGCATTTATTACCGGGCTCAACCCAACGGTAAAAATGCCGCCCTTATCTGACGAAGAACTGCTGGATAAAGTGCAGCAACAAACTTTCCGCTATTTCTGGGATTATGCCCATCCGGTGAGCGGCATGGCCCGCGAACGTTTTGGATCGGGCGAAACCGTTACCACAGGTGGAAGCGGCTTTGGTGTGATGGCCATTATCAGTGCGATAAACCGCGGTTTTATAACACGCGAAGCAGGCGTTGAACGCCTCACAACAATCGCAAACTTCCTGACCACAGCAGACCGCTTTCACGGCGTGTGGCCGCATTGGATGAATGGCAGCAACGGCCATGTAATCCCGTTTAGCAGCAACGACAACGGTGGCGATTTGGTTGAAACTTCCTTTATGGCTGCCGCTTTGCTTAGTGCACGACAATATTTGAATACGGCAAACAATACCGAACTTCAACTTATCTCAAAAATTAATATCCTGCTCGAAACCATTGAATGGGATTGGTACACCCGCGACGGACAAAATGTGCTTTTCTGGCATTGGTCGCCTTCCAGCGGATGGGCCATGAATATGCAAATAAAAGGCTATAACGAAGCCCTCATTACCTATTTTATGGCTGCCTCTTCGGAGCAACATGGGATTTCGGCAGACGTTTATCACAACGGTTGGGCCAATTCGTCGCATTTTGCCAACGGCAAGCAGTTTTATGGCATCGAATTGCCTTTAGGCTTTGATTATGGTGGTCCTTTATTTTTTACCCATTATTCCTTTTTGGGCCTCGACCCGAGGGGATTATCAGACAATTACGCCAATTATTTTACACAAAACGTAAATCACAGCCTGATAAATCGACAGCATTGCATAGAAAACCCCAATAATTTTACAGCTTATGGCGCGAATAGCTGGGGACTTACTGCCAGCGACGATCCCGATGGATACGGCGTACATGAGCCAACGCGCGACAACGGCACTATTACACCCACAGCAGCCTTATCTTCAATGCCTTACACACCAGAAGAATCCATGGAAGCGCTTCGTCATTTCTACTTTATCTTAGGAGATAAACTCTGGGGAGACTATGGATTTTACGATGCATTTAATCCCGATAAAGGCTGGTGGGCAAATAGTTACCTAGCCATTGACCAGGGTCCGATTATGGTGATGATCGAAAATCACCGCTCGGGATTATTGTGGGAACTATTTATGTCAGCTCCCGAAACACAAAACGCGATGGATAAACTCGGTTTTTCAAGTCAAAAATATTAAACTCTAGAACATGCGCAATCTTCAAATCTCTCTATCCATAGCTGTTTTACTGGCTTTTAGCGCCTGCAATACACCACAATCCAACAAAAAAGATGCGATAGACACCAAAATTGATTCCCTGATCTCCTTGATGACCATCGAAGAAAAAGTAGGACAACTAACGCTCTACACGAGCGATATGGACCAAACCGGCGCATATATCCGCAAGGAATACGAAAGCGATATAAAACAAGGCAAAGTAGGCGCAATTTTCAATGCTTATGGAGCCGATTATACGCGACGTTTGCAGGAAATGGCCGTCAACAATACCCGCTTGCGCATTCCATTACTTTTTGGCTACGATGTGATTCACGGCCACCGCACAATTTTCCCAGTTCCATTGGCTGAAGCGGCAAGCTGGAATATTCCCGCCATACAAAATGCGGCGCGTATTGCTGCCGAAGAAGCTACAGCAGAAGGCCTTCACTGGACTTTTGCGCCCATGTGCGATATTTCCCGCGATCCGCGCTGGGGACGCATAGTTGAAGGCGCTGGTGAAGATCCTTTCTTAGCTTCATTGATAGCCGAAGCGCGTGTTAAAGGATTTCAAGGCGATGACCTGTCAGCCAATAATACTGTGGCAGCCTGCGTAAAACACCTGGCGGCTTATGGCGCATCGCAGGCTGGTCGCGATTATCACGCAGTAGATATGTCAGAAAATATGCTACGCGAAGTTTATCTGCCACCTTACAAAGCCGCTGTAGAAGCAGGCGCTGTAACAGCTATGACTGCTTTTAACGACCTCAACGGTATTCCCGCCACGGCCAATAAGTTTCTACTCACCGATTTGCTTCGCGACGAATGGGGTTTCGAGGGTTTTGTGGTAACAGATTACACCTCAATTATGGAGTTGCTGCATCATGGCGTGGCCGCCGATACTTCCGAAGCCTCAGCCATTTCCATAAAAGCAGGTGTGGATATGGATATGCAGTCGGGATTTTTTCAAAAAACACTACCTAAACTAGTTGGAGATAAGCGAATTGATGAAGCTATTGTTGATGAAGCCGTCAGAAGAATTTTGAAAGTGAAATTTCAGCTTGGCCTTTTTGATGATCCTTACAAATACATCAGCAATGAGCGCGAAAAAAATGACATTATGCGCCCCGATCAATTGGAAGCCGCGCGCGATATGGCAAAGCGTTCCGTTGTGCTGCTAAGAAACGAAGCCCAAACGCTGCCCATTTCTTCTAAAGTGAAAACGATTGCGGTGATTGGGCCAATGGGCGACAATAAGCGTGATATGATTGGAAGCTGGTCGGCAGCCGGCGACTGGGTAAAATCAGTAACTTTATTAGAAGGATTGCAAGCTAGATATCCGAACGCCAATATTCATTTCGCGAAAGGCTGTGAGATAGAAGGAACCAACAACAATGGCTTTAAGGAAGCAAAACAACTTGCTGAAAAAGCTGATTTTGTGATTTTAGCTTTGGGCGAAGCCTATTGGATGTCGGGCGAGGCTGCCAGCCGCTCAAATATTGACCTGCCAGGATTGCAACAGGAACTGGCAGAGCTGATTATCGGCAACGGCAAACCTACTGCAACCATTATTATTAGTGGCAGACCATTAACGATAAACTGGCTAGCCGAAAATAGTCCCGCATTGCTGCAAGCTTGGTTTTTGGGTACGCAATCGGGTCATGCGCTGGCTGATGTTGTTTCAGGTGACTACAATCCTTCGGGAAAACTGCCCGTAACTTTTCCGCGTAATGTGGGTCAAATTCCAATTTATTATAGCATGAAAAATACCGGACGGCCTTTTGATTCTAATAATAAATATACCAGCAAATACCTTGACGTTCCCAATGAACCTTTGTTTGTTTTTGGTTATGGGTTAAGCTATACACAATTCGCCTACAGTAAGTTGCAGATGAATAAAAACGCTTTCACAGTTACTGATTCAATCCGTTTTAGCCTTGAAGTGCAAAACACCGGAAAAATTGCCGGAGAAGAAATTGTTCAGGTTTATGTGCATGACCAAGTGGCTTCGATAACAAGGCCCGTGCGTGAATTAAAAGCTTTTGAAAACGTATTTATGGAACCTGGCGAGACCAAAAAAATCAGCTTTAGTCTGCCCACCGAAGCACTTGCTTTCTATAAAACTGATGGCAGCTTTGGCACTGAATCAGGTCGATACACTATTTTTGTGGGTGGAAGCTCAAATGCCAGTCTAAGCGCGGAATTTGAGTTAAAATAAACTCAAAGCATAGTGTTATGTCAATCAGAAAAACCTATTTCAGAAGCATTATTGGCTTGCTTGTACTTTTGATTTCCCAAAACCAATTGAAAGCTCAGCATATTGATAATCAATACTTTACTTTTGAAAGCTCCTTTTTTAGTTTTGAAAAAGACAGCCTGCCCTACCGTTATATTTTGCCCAAAAAAACAAGCCTAAATAACAAAATTCCACTACTCCTATTTTTGCACGGATCAGGGGAACGCGGCAACGACAATCAGAAACAGCTTGTGCATGGCAGCAAGTATTTTGCTAAGGCGATGCGCGATAAAAAACTGTCTGCTTTGCTTGTTTTTCCACAATGTGCAAAAGGTGATTATTGGGCAAATGTTGACCGAAAAGTCCATGAAAATGGCAGTTTATCATTCAATTTTAAGTCAGAAGGGGCGCCCACCAAATCAATGATACTACTCAACGGCTTGATTGATTCACTGGCACAGCTTGATTATATCGACAAAAGTCGCATTTACGTGGGCGGACTTTCTATGGGCGGCATGGGCACTTTTGAATTGCTTTGGCGTCGTCCGGAAGTTTTTGCGGCTGCTTTTCCCATCTGCGGAGGCGGAAATACTGAAAGCGTAAAGTCTTTTAATTCTAATACGGCAGTCTGGATTTTTCATGGAGAGGCTGACTCTGTCGTTTTACCGTCATTCAGCATCAATATGTTTAAAAATATGCAACAGGCTGATATGCCTGTCAAGCTTAGTCTGTATCCCGAATACGACCACAATGTTTGGGAGGCTGTTTTTCAAGATCAGGAATTTTTAGAGTGGCTATTTTCGAAAAGAAAATAATCCCCTCTACAACAAATCATTAGCCAAATTTGCCAATTCCGAGCGTTCACCTTTTTCCAGACGGATATGCGCATAAAGCGCATGCTGCCTGATATTGTGAATCAAGTAGGACAGGCCATTAGATTGCGCATCAAGGTAAGGCGTATCAATTTGAAACACATCACCCGTAAAAATGATTTTCGTGTTTTCGCCGGCTCGGGTGATGATCGTTTTCACTTCGTGCGGCGTCAGGTTTTGCGCTTCATCCACAATAAAAATCACATTAGAGATACTTCGGCCACGGATATAAGCCAGCG
>CAZOEV010000037.1:0-10670 GCA_964578915.1 uncultured Lentimicrobiaceae bacterium | reverse complement strand
TACTGCGTTACTCTCGGTTTTGAAACAGTCATTTACCGCAAGTAAACTCCTTGTTTTCAATCCCGAAGCTTCGGGACGAAAGCCTTTTCTTTCAAAGTATCAATAGAATATTTTCTTATTGTAGCTAAACAGAAAAAAATCCGGTAGAAATAATTTCTACCGGATTTTTTAAGTTTATGACTGATGCTTTACCAACCAAGTTTTTCTTCAAATTCTTCGTCAATCGTTTTGTGCAGCAAGTCGCAGCCATAGTCGAACTGTCGCTTGGCATTGTCTTCTTTCTTAAAGTAGAAATGAAGGTCTTTATAATCGCCACGTTTTGGAAACAACTTAAAGGCTTCTACCAGTGCTTCTCCAGGATTTTTCGGGCTATTTATTCCAACTTTTTCAAGAAGTGTGGCCAATTGCTTAAAGGAATCGTCTTCGATAGCTACTTCAAGTTGTTTGTCAATCTGCTGGATTTTTCGCTGCGAATTGGTGTATGATCCGCCAAATTCCCACGGCATGGAAGCCGGCAAAACTAAATCAGCCATGCGGGCAGTATCGCTCATCCATAAATCCTGAACAACAACAAAATCAATGTTTTCAAGCTGTTTTTTGATGCTCTCCTGGTCAAAAGCACAACCAATAGGGTCTTCATCAAAAATAAGTGCGTTCTTGATTTTTCCTTCTTGCAGCAGCTTTTCCAGCTTGTTTACGCTTTGCGGAAGCTCATCTGTTTGCCAAATAAATTTCATCCGGTATTGCCTGTCTTTATCCAAAATGGGTTCGGTACCCACGCCAATTGTAGGGTAAACGCCCATATCGAAAATGCCGTGCGAATTATTTTTTTCCTTTAGCGCGATAAGTCCGTTGGCGGTTTTGCCAAGTTTTCCAGTAATCATCGCCAGGTTGTGCATCGCCATGCTCGCATTGGCAGAAAGTGCTTTTTCCTGGAAAATCAGCAGGGCATTCATTTCGTTATTGTAATCGTTCGCGAAGGCGGCAATAGTTTTTTCATCCGTGCCGGCAGCTTTCAGCATTTTGGCGAAATCAGCTGCTAATAAAGCCTTTTTGTAAGTTTCGTAACCTTGGGTGCGGTCATTAATAAACAGCTCATTTTGAAGATTATTGGCAATCAAATAGCGATTTACAGCCTGAATGAAATGGAAATAATTATCTATTTCAATAGATTGATCGGCTTTTTTGCTAAATGAACTATTTTTTAAGTGCGTAAGATGCACTACTTCAACACCTTCCTTAAACTTGGTGTTAAAAATTAAATGGTTAATCACTGGATGGTCGTGATGCAGATTGCCACCTGCCACAAAAATTTTGCTTGCGCCACGAATATCGCAATAGGAGGCATTTTCGTTGGAGTTATGGAAGTATCCTTCTCCTCGTCCCAAATAATGGAAGCTGCTTACGTTGTTGGTTTTAAAGCCTGCACGTGCCAGCTTTTGCATCATATAAAGCTCTTCGTTGGTGAGTCGAGCTCCGCCAAAGAAGGCGTTTTCATCCGGTTCTACGGCTTTAAACTTTTTGTAGATCAGATCATAAGCTTCTTCAAATGAAATCTCTTTAAAACCATCTTTTGTTTTGAGCCAGGGTTTTGTAATCCTTCCTGGATTGTTGAAAAGTTTGTACCCAAATAGAATTCTACGGTTGATATAGTTCGGCTTGTTGATTTCTCCTTTTTTGCTTTCGGCTTTGTAAAACTGGCCACGGTGATGCATCAGATTAACTTCATAACCTTCTGAGCCAAACATATCAATGGTTTCGATGGGTTGTAGTGCCAGTGGACCCGGCTTAAAGCTGTAGTTTTCACTAAGCGCACCAGTGGGGCAGGTGGTGAGACATAGCCCGCAGCTTTCGCAAGTGGTTTCCTGCAACGGCAGTCCCATACTTGGTGCTACCAAACTTCTGTAGCCGCGGTCGATAAGGCCAAGCGCGTTGGCGCCCACAACTTCTTTGCAAATTCTTATGCAGCGGCTGCATAGGATACATTTATTGTTGTCGATTTCAATAAATGGATGCCTAAAATCAACCTGATGCTCTTGAAATTCACCTGAAAATTTATTTTGATCAGCCTGATAGCCGGTAGAATGTTTTTTGAGGTCGCAATCGAAATAGGCAGTGCAGCCACATTCCAGGCAGCGACTGGCTTCCTGTTGTGCTACGGCTTCATTTTCATAACCCAGCTCAACTTCTTTAAAGTTGTGTCTTGCATCGGCAGGAAGCACGGGCATTTCCTCGCGTTCCTGATTTGGAAAATGGCCGATATAATCCTCTTTTTCTTGTTTTTTAAAGTTTTCGCGTTTGCTTAAAAATTCTTTTTTGAGCGGTTCCACAGCCTGATTGTTCAAAAACTGATCGCAGGAATGTGCAGCGATTTTTGCCTGAGCAATAGCTTCTATAATGGTGGCGGGTCCTGTAACGCCATCACCGGCAGCAAAAACCGATGGAATTCCGGTTTGCAAAGTATGTTTATTGGCATCAATATCGCCCCAGCGATTAACGGCCAGCTTACCATTTTCGGCAAAAGTGTTGATGTGATCAATAAAATCCACTTCGGTGTTTTGCCCGATGGCAGCCAAAACATAATCGGCGTTAATTTCAAATTCAGAGTCGGGAACCGGCACTGGGCGACGACGTCCGGAAGCATCAGGCTCGCCCAAAGCCATGCGAATCAGCTTAACTTTTTGAAGTCGATTGTTTTCATCTTTAATAATTTCCACTGGATTGGTAAGGAAAAGATATTCAACACCTTCCAGCTTTGATTCATGTATTTCGATGGGGTTTGCGGGCATTTCTTTTTCGGTACGCCGATACACCACATATACTTTTTCTGCGCTTCCGCGAATGGCCGTGCGGCAGCAATCCATAGCGGTATTTCCACCACCTACAACAACTACCGTTTTGCCTGAAAAATTGGGGCGTTGACCCGTCATTTCCATGTTTTTAAGGAAAGTAATTCCAGCAAAAACATTTTCTGCATCATCGCCTGTGCAGCCTACTAAGGTTCCTTTTTGCGATCCGATGCTGAGGATGGTAGCATCAAAATCCTTTTTAATCTTCTCGTAAGAAACCGTATCGCCAAACTTGGAATTGTAATGAATTTTAACCCCCAGATCGGTAATACTTTTCACTTCTTCATCCAGGATTTCGTTGGGAAGTCGGTATTCTGGGATGCCATAGCGCAGCCAGCCACCGGATTTTGGTGCGGCCTCAAAAATTTCTACTTTATGGCCTTCGAGCCTGAGAAAATGCGCCGCCGACAGTCCGCCGGGGCCAGCTCCAATAACGGCAACTTTTTTGCCGGTTTCGTTTTTAAGTTTGGGAATATATTTGTGAGGCGACTTAAGATCGTAATCTGCCGCAAAGCGCTTGAGGTAGTCGATTCCAACGGCTGACTGTTCATCGAGTAGGTTTCGACGGCAGGCCGCTTCGCAAGGACGCACACAAACTCGCCCGCAAATGGCTGGCAGCGGATTGGTTTCTTTAATTAAGGCGACCGCATCGCTGTAGCGGCCTTTGTCAATCAGCGAAATATATCCCTGAACGTCAACGCCTGCTGGACAATGCTGTTTGCAGGGTCCCAAACAATCGGCATAGTGATTGCTAAGCAAAAGCTCAAGTGCGGTTTTGCGCGCTTTAACCACGCCTTCTGTTGCTGTATTTATTTTCATGCCAGGCGTAATTTTGGTAGAGCAGCTTGGCTGATGGCCGCGCATGCCTTCTACCTCAACCACACATACATAACAGGATGAATAGGGTTCAATTCGCGGATCGTGGCAAAGTGTTGGGATTTTTATGCCGTGACGGCTGGCACATTCGTGGATGGTTTCGCCTTGAATGCCGTCAACGGTTTTTCCATTAAGTTCTATTGTGATATATTGACTCATGTTCGATTTTCTTTAAAATTAATCTACCAAAACGGCTTCAAACTTGCATACCGTAAAGCATTCTCCGCATTGGATACAGATTTTTTGATCAACAGTATGCAATGTTTTGCGACTGCCTTCGATGGCATTTACCGGACATTTTTTGGCGCAAACAGTGCATCCTGTGCATTTTTCCGCATCTATGGTGTAGGTTAGTAGTGGCTTGCAGACTTTTGCAGGGCATTTTTTATCATAAATATGTGCTTCATATTCTTGCCTAAAATATTTTAATGTGGTAAGCACCGGATTGGGCGCTGTTTGCCCGAGTCCACACAAAGAATTATTTTTGATTTGATCCGCCAGTTCCTCCAGCTTTTCGATATCGCCATCCTGACCTTTACCATCGGTGATACGTTCCAAAATTTCGAGCATGCGCTTGGTGCCTACCCGGCAGAAAGTGCATTTGCCGCAGGATTCTTCCTGTGTAAAATTCAGAAAAAACTTAGCTAAATCGATCATACAGGTGCTTTCGTCCATCACAACCATACCACCCGAACCCATGATGGCACCCGTAGCATTCACCGAATCATAATCTACAATCGTATCGCCCAGCTCAGCAGGAATACATCCTCCCGACGGGCCTCCCAATTGCACGGCTTTAAACTTTTTGTTGTTCTGAATACCACCTCCCGATTTAAAAATTATATCGTTGATGGTCACACCCATAGGCACTTCGACCAGGCCACCGTTTTTGATTTTTCCGGTGAGGGCAAACACTTTCGTGCCTTTGCTTTTTTCTGTGCCATAAGCCGCATAAGCTGCTGCCCCTTGATTGATAATCCACGGGATATTTGCCCAGGTTTCTACGTTATTGATGTTTGTGGGTTTGCCCCAGAGGCCCGAAACCGCAGGAAAAGGCGGGCGTTTGCGAGGCATGCCGCGCTGACCTTCGATGCTGGCAATCAAAGCTGTTTCTTCGCCACAAACAAAAGCGCCGGCGCCTTCTTTTACTATGATATTAAACGAAAACTTACTTCCAAAAAGATTACTGCCAAGGCGGCCTTTTTCTTTGGCTTGCCCGATAGCGATGTTGAGGCGTTTAACAGCCAATGGATATTCGGCGCGGCAATAAATCACACCTTCTGAGGCGCCAATAGTGTAACCGCCAATCATCATGCCTTCGAGCACTGCGTGCGGATCGCCTTCCAGCAAGGAACGATCCATAAAAGCGCCTGGGTCGCCTTCATCTGCATTGCAGATAATGTATTTTTGGTCGCTTTCATTTTGATAAGCGAATTTCCATTTCAGTCCGGTAGAGAAACCGCCACCACCACGACCACGCAAACCGCTGTCCATCATGGTTTGGATAATGTTTTCGGAGCTGATTTTGTTGGTTACCAGCTGCTCAATAGCTTTATAAGCATCGCGTTCAATGGCTTCATCAATAGATTCAGGATCCATATAGCCGCAATTGCGCAAGGCAATTTTTACCTGACCTTTGAAAAAACTGTCTTCTTTTGTGGCTAATTTTTCTGCATGAACAGCTTTTTCAGTGTCTATTTTTCCTTCCAGGATATGTGCGCTAAGGATTTCTTCGACAAGCTCGGCGGTCATATCGCCATAGATAATCTTGCCTTTGCTATCCTGAATTTCTACCAGCGGTTCTTTGTAGCACATGCCAATGCAGCTGGTGCGCGCCAGTTCAAAGTCCATTTTGCCTTCGGCTAAAATTGCTTCGAGGCGGCTATATGTTTTTGAGGCGCCGGCAGCAATGCCGCAACTGCCCATACCAACGATTACTTTAGTTTTTTGCATGGCTTTCAGTTTTTGGTTTTTTCTTCTGCCTCGGCATTGCAAAGCTGATTTTTCAAGTCTTTGATTATCCGCACGGCTGATTTTCCGTTTAATTTTCCAAAAGTATTTTCACCAACCATCATTACCGGAGCCAGAGAGCAGCAACCCAGACAGGCCACTGACTCAAGCGTAAACTCGCCATCAGGTGTGGTTTCGCCATCATTCACATTCAGGTAGTCTTTGATGGCATCGGTGATGGAATTGGCATTTTGCACGTGGCAGGCCGTACCATGGCACACTTTGATAATGTTTTTGCCAACAGGGCTCAGCCTGAACTGCGCATAAAAAGTTGCTACACCATAAATGTCGGCTACCGCGATGCCAGTAGCATCCGCTATTTTTTTAAAGGCCTCCATAGGGACGTATCCAAAAAGCGATTGCGTGCCCTGAAGCAGAGGTATCAGGCTGCCAAATTTATTCTTATATTTTTCGATCAAAGCGTCCATCGGGCTTAAGTCGATGGCTTCGTCCGTTAGGCTCTCTGGTTTGTTTACAATTCTGGTAATACGCATTTGGAAGCTGTCTTAATTTGAAACTGAAGATTAGCGAAGCGACTAAATTAGACATTCTGAACGAGAAATTATTTCATTAAATCCTGATATGCAGCAATTTATATTCAGTCTAAATTAATTGAGTTCCTAAAGCATTGGGTTACTTTGTACAAGCGAAAAGCTTTTTCTGAGATTGAAAACTCTTGATCCAAGAAAATATTTTTCATTACTAAAGGATTTTGTACTTAAAACTGCTATTGTTGTATGTTTTTAAGCATGGTGGTTTATGAGGTTCGTTTGGTGGTTGGCTTTTTCTCCCGCAGATTCGGCAGATTTCCGCTGATGCATTTTCTACGATTATCTGCGTTCTCTGCGGGAAACAGTTCTTGTTTTTTTCTCCACCAGATTCCGCAAATCTCCGCTGATGCATTTTCTGCGATTATCTACGTTCTCTGCGGGAAACAGTTCTTGTTTTTTTCTCCCGCTGATTCCACAGATTTCCGCTAATTCTTTTTCTGCGTCAATCTGCGTCATCTACGGGAAACAGTTCTTGTTTTTTTCTCCCGCAGATTCCGCAGATTTCCGCTGATTCTTTTTCTGCGTTTATCTGCGCTATCTGCGGGAAACAGTTCTTGTTTTTTTCTCCCGCAGATTCCGCAGATTTCCGCTGATGCATCTATAACGATTATCTACGTTCTCTGCGGGAAACACTTCTTCTGTATGATTCTTTAAGTTGCAAAAACTGGCTCTGAAAAAAATAGCTTAGTATGTTTTACCTTTGCCCGAAATATCTGCATGTCAAAACTTATTGATACTTGGAAACAGCAGCAAAAAACTGCTTATAAGCTTAACAAACAATTTGTTCGGAAGCTAAAATTGCGTCCACCAAAGCAGCTGGATGAAATTGGTGGTGAGCTGCACGAAGCGGTGTTTAGCGAAATTGATTGTCTCAATTGTGGTAATTGCTGCAAAAGTATCCCTCCCATTTTAAATGACAATGACATCAGGCGGCTATCGAAATCTTTGGGTATAAGCAATGGTGATTTTCATGAAAAATATGTGCGCATCGATGAAGATGGCGATCGCGTGATGGCGACAACTCCTTGTCCGTTTTTGATGGAAGACAACGCTTGTATTGTATATGAAGCCAGGCCAAAAGCCTGTCGGCAATATCCTCATACCGATCGCGCACAATTTGTTTCAAGTCTGAGATTGCATGCCGAAAACAGCAGTTATTGCCCAGCAGTTTTTCATATTTTGCAGCGGCTGCAGCACAAGCTTGACTGAGCGTAAACGGGGCCTACTGAAAAACACCTAACATATTAATATAATAGTAATTACAAGGTGTAATATAAAATTTGCTGCAAGTTTTTCGATTGAAATCATAATGAACCCTTGCAGTACATAAAAGTTTTTCAATCTACAAAAATCAACATTATTTAATTGGAATTAACATGTCTTGGATTTTAGCGTTGGTTAGTCTGGCGCGCACCATCTACTTCGCTGCCTGCGACTCGAAGTATGCCAATACATCTTCATCTTGTCATCTCGCATTTGGCATCCGACAGACTTTTTCAGCAGGCCCCTAAACAGGATTGCGTATCTTTGCAGAAATATTCCTATATGGCCAATTCAAACTTTGTAGATTACGTAAAAATATTTTGTCGCTCAGGTAAAGGAGGAGCCGGTTCGGCCCATTTGCGGCGCGAAAAATTTATACAAAAAGGAGGTCCCGATGGAGGCGATGGAGGCAGAGGTGGACATGTGATTTTGCGGGGAAATGCACAAAGATGGACCTTGCTTCACCTACGTTATACCAAGCATCTTTTTGCCGGCCATGGCGAATCAGGTGGAAAACAGCAGCGCAGTGGTGCTGGCGGACAAGATATTTATATTGACGTACCCATTGGAACTATTGCTATTGACTTTGAATCCGGTGAAAAAATGGCCGAAATTTCAGAACACGGTCAAGAACAGATTTTGATTGAAGGTGGCCGCGGTGGACAAGGAAATGTACACTTTAAGTCGGCAACTTATCAAACGCCACGCTTTGCGCAACCAGGAGAAGACGTCAAAGAATCTTATATAATTATTGAGTTGAAACTCCTAGCTGATGTGGGTTTGGTGGGTTTTCCCAATGCCGGAAAATCTACGCTGCTTTCAACTGTTTCGGCGGCCAAACCAGAAATTGCAGACTATCCATTTACCACCCTTACACCAAACCTTGGAATTGTAAGTTATTATGATCATCAGTCCTTTGTTATGGCTGATATTCCTGGAATTATCGAAGGAGCTTCTGAAGGAAAAGGCTTGGGTTTAAGATTTTTACGACATATTGAGCGCAATTCTATCTTGTTGTTTTTGGTGCCAGCCGATTCCGATGATATTGCAAAGGAATACAAAGTGCTGCTGGGCGAGCTGGAAGCTTTTAACCCCGAACTACTCGACAAAAGTCGCGTTTTGGCAATAAGCAAAAGCGATTTATTGGATGAAGAACTGAAAAGCGAAATACGAACACAATTACCTGACCTACCATCACTATTTATTAGTTCGTTAAGCGGCGAAGGCATCAAAGAATTGAAGGATATGCTTTGGGCTGAATTGAATAGCTAAAGCATTTAAAGACAGTATAAAATAAAAAAACCGGCAAACACCGGTTTTTTTTATTGAAATCATTTTAGCCAATCATCTTTCTGGGGTCAACCCATTCTGTAAATTCGGCATCGGTGAGTAAACCCAATTCCATCGCGGCCTCGCGCAATGTAGTATTTTCGGTATGCGCTTTTTTGGCGATTTTGGCAGCATTTTCATAACCGATATGCGTATTGAGCGCAGTTACCAGCATCAGTGAGTTTTCTAGATTTTGTGCAATGCGGCTTTCGTTGGCTTCAATGCCATTCACAGCATGTTCGGTAAAGCTAACGCAGGCATCGCCTAGCAGTCGAGCCGACTGCAACAAATTGGCAATCATCACTGGTTTAAACACATTGAGTTGAAAATGTCCCTGCATTCCGCCTACAGCAATAGCAGCATCGTTGCCAATTACTTGGGCGCACACCATGCTAATCGCTTCGTTTTGTGTAGGGTTCACTTTTCCGGGCATGATAGAGGAGCCGGGTTCGTTGGCAGGTAATTCAATTTCGCCAATACTGCATCGTGGCCCACTGGCTAAAAGACGAATATTATTGGCGATATGCATCAGACTTACAGCTAATTGGCGCAAAGCTCCCGAAGTTTCTACAATAGCATCGTGTGCCGAAAGCGCTTCAAATTTATTGGGCGCTGTGATAAAAGGAAGTCCGGTAAGTTCGGAAATTGTTGCGGCAACTTTCTCTGCGTAGCCTTTGGGCGTATTGATGCCTGTTCCAACGGCGGTGCCGCCTAGGGCCAGTTCACTTAGGTGAGCGAGGGTGTTTTTGAGTGCTTTTAGGCCGTAATTAAGTTGGGCCACATAGCCCGAAAATTCCTGCCCGAGCGTTAGTGGTGTAGCATCCATCAAATGGGTGCGTCCAGCTTTTACAATAGTTTTAAAATCTTCCGATTTTTGCTGTAATGCGTCGCGCAAGGTTTCCACGCCTGGAATGGTAGTTTGCACTAACATTTTGTAGGCGGCAATGTGCATGGCCGTTGGAAAAGTGTCGTTGGACGACTGCGATTTATTCACGTCATCGTTCGGGTGAATCGTCTTTTTGGTATCGTCCAGTTTTCCGCCATTAAGCACGTGCGCGCGGTTGGCCAGCACTTCGTTCATATTCATGTTTGACTGTGTGCCCGAGCCAGTTTGCCAGATTACCAATGGAAAATTATCGGCCAAATGTCCAGCCAGCACTTCGTCGGCTGCTTTTGCAATGAGGTCGCATTTTTCTTGTGGCAACACCCCAAGGGCGGTGTTTGTGATTGCTGCCGCTTTTTTCAGTGTGGCAAAGGCCTGAATAATTTCTCTAGGCATAGAGCCTTCTTCACCAATTTTGAAATTATTGCGTGAACGTTCGGTTTGTGCACCCCAATATTTTTCGGCAGGAACTTCCACGTTTCCCATGGTGTCTTTTTCTATTCTGTACTGCATTTTTTTGATTTTTTATTGGTTTGAAAAGGTGGTTTTATTATTTATCCAGCCTCATGGCCAGTGAGCTAATTTGGCCGCTAAGTAGCTGGATGCTTTCTTGCAGGCCTTCGTAGGTAGTAGGCGTTATGATGTCTAAATGCTTGCAAATTATCAACAGCGTTTCTGTTTCTACTAATGCAGTTTTAGCATCGGCTGCCGATACTTTTCCATTGCTGTGTAAGGCAGCGGCCAACAGCATAGGAATATTGGTGGCTTTGTCGCGCAATTTTTGTCCCATGCCATTTTTTTCTGATTCCGGAAAAAAATCGGTGATGGAATAAATCTCTTTCACAAAAGCCATTAAAGGTTCCCATAAGGGCAGCGATTCAAAATTTTGGATTGGTTTCATAAGATTGT
>CAZOEV010000036.1:0-10698 GCA_964578915.1 uncultured Lentimicrobiaceae bacterium | reverse complement strand
GTTTCAAAAACGAGAGTAACGCAGTATTTGGTCTTTTCTTATGAAAGACTAGTTAAAATTCGGGCTTCATCTTCAAACAAACCTTATATGGAAACAAATCACTATAACAGCATTATTATTGGCGCTGGCCCTGCCGGACTTACTGCAGGAATTTACCTTTCACGCGCTAAAGCCAAAACTTTAATTGTTGACTCAGGTGTTGCCGGCGGACAAATGATTTTAACGCACGAAATTGCTAATTATCCTGGCACTGAGTCGATTTCGGGCTACGAGCTAAGTAATAATATGCGCAAGCAAGCCAAAAAATTTGGCTGCGATATTATGTCTGGAATTTCTATTTCGAGTATTGATTTTGAATCGGAAACAAAAAAGCTAGGTTTGTCAAATGGCAAATCCTTTACCGCTGACACTATTATTCTGGCCACTGGCGGACGCTCCAGAACACTTAATATTCCTGGCGAAACCGATTTTAAAGGCCGTGGAATCAGCTATTGCTCTACCTGTGATGGCGATTTTTTCCAAGATAAAGAAATTGCCGTGGTTGGAGGCGGAAACACAGCGCTTGAAGAAGCCGTTTCATTAACAAAATACGCCTCCAAGATCACACTGATTCATCAGCTTGATCATTTTCAGGCTTTCCAACATGCCCAGGATGAAGTGTTAGAACATGAAAAAATCGATGTAAAACTCAGCAGCCGCATCCTATCATTTAATGGCACCGATAAACTGACATCAATTACCGTTGAAAACATGAATTCGCACGAGCAATATGATATTAATCTCGATGGCGTTTTTGTTTTTATTGGTTACGAAGCCAACACTGACTTTTTGCAGGGCAAATGCATTGCTTTGAACGAACGCAACGAAATTATTACCGATGCCGTGCTTCAAACCAATGTGGCAGGCGTTTTTGCAGCCGGCGATGCACTTTCAAAACGCTTCAGACAAATTACCACAGCAGTTTCTGATGGCACAGTTGCCGCGCTCAACGCGATGGAATATATCAACCAGAAGAAAATCAAACCCGGAGCAACGATTAGCATTTAACTTATTTGTACCCTTTCTAAATTGACTTATTAGAGCAATTGATTTTCTAAAAAGTTTAATTTTGCTTCGTAATAATTCTTCGGGGCAGGGTGAAATTCCCGATCGGCGGTAAAGTCCGCGAATCCCGCGAAAGCAGGATTGAAACGTTGCAATTACGTTACCGACAGTTATAGTCTGGATGGGAGAAGAATAATAAATGCTGAATTGTGCCTGAACCTGTGCTACTTAGCGCATGGTTTTGCATGATAACTATAATGTATAGCGTTTGTTAAAATATCAAGCCTCGTAGTCTTATGCGAGGCTTTTTTTTATTTTTAACATATTCATTATGAAAGTTTTACATTTTGTTATTTTAATTCTTCTTGGAATCAGTCCTGCTTTAGCTCAACAAAAAATATCAGGCTTAATAGTTCACCAAAACACGGGTGAAGTTTTACCTTTTGTAAACGTCAGTCTAAGCAATAAATCCGTTGGGGTAAGCACAGATTTCAACGGTTATTTTATGCTGGAAACTGATGAATTACCAATAAAACTTGTGGTTACCCACTTGGGTTTTGAGAAAAAAGAAGTACTTATTAGCCAGGCTGATAAACTTCCAACAAGCATTTCCTTAAAGCCATACGACATTAATTTACAGGAAGTTAGCATTATGGCTGATTTGGCGCAAGAGCGATACAATCCATTGGCTTTTAATAAGATCGATGCTGAGAAAATCAGCACACAGCTCGGTGACAAGCCATTTCCTGAAATTATGAATCGTGTGCCGGGCGTGTTTGCCAGTCGCGATGGCGGCGGTTCGGGCGATGCCAGTTTGTCCATTCGCGGTTTTAAGCAGGAAAACATCGCTGTACTACTTAATGGTGTGCCAATTAATGGCGCCGAAAACGGATTAGTTTACTGGAACAACTGGCTTGGCCTCACAGAAGCTACTGCCGGCATTCAGGTTCAGCGTGGCATTGGCGCTTCCAAAGTTGCCCTAAATTCTGTTGGCGGCACCGTGAATATCTTGACCAGCCAAGCCTATCCCAAAAAGGGCGGATTTTTAAGTGCTTCAACGACAAGTTATGGCAATCAGAAACTTACTTTGGGCTACCAAACCGGCAAACTTAAAAATGGCTGGAGTCTTTCACTTTTGGGCTCACGCATCAGTGGCCAAGGCTATATTGACGGCACTTACGTTGATGGTTGGGCTTATTTTTTAAGCGCCGCCCGCGAAATCGGAAGCAGCCAACGTATCGTAATTAGTCTGCTGGGCGGCCCCGAACGTCATGGCCAACGCAATTTAAAACTCAACGAAAACGACATCAAAACACACGGTATAAAGTATAACAAAGACTGGGGAAGTTATAACGGGAAAATCAACAATGCCTCAGAAAACTTCTACCACAAGCCCCATTTATCAGTGAATCATTATTGGGACATCAACCACAAAGTTTTGCTTTCATCGGCGGTTTATCTTTCACCCGGCTGGGGTGGCGGAAAATGGTCTGACAGTTTTAATTATGGTCCAGGCGTTTTTGATTTCCGCAACCCATCAGGACAAATTGACTGGGATGCCATTTACAACTACAACGCACAAAATACTGACTCATATACACTTGCTAATGGAGAAACCGTGAGCGGATTTTCAAAAGTCGTTCAGTCGAAATTTTTGGCCAGTCATTTCTGGGGAGGCGCAATGAGCTCGGCTGAGGTTCGCTTAACCGAACAACAAAAGATTACTGTTGGCCTGCATTACCGCTATTTCCAAAGTAGCCTATCACAACGTGTTGACAATTTATTAGGAGGAGATTTTTACATTGACGATTACAGTTGGTCTGCCTCCGGAGTAGCAGGCCGCGATCAGCTAAAAATGCCTGGCGACTTAATTCGAATAAATAATGGCGCGCTTGTACATCACAGCAGTTTGTTTGCCCAATGGGAATACAAAACCGGTGCTTTCAGTTTTTTTGCAGGCGGTACGCTTTCCGATCACCGCTACAAACGCCACGACAGTTACAATTATCCTGAAAATAAGTGGAGCGAGTGGGTAAATATCAACGGCTACGACCTAAAAGGTGGATTTAATGTTAACCTTGACGAATACCAGCGGATGTATGTTAATGCCGGCCATTTTAGCAAAGCACCTTATTATAAGTTTGTTTTTGGCAACTCGACCAATATTCCAGTTAACGACCCAAAAAACGAAAAAGTGAGCAGTATAGAAGCAGGATACGGCTTTCGGAAATCCCAATTTTATGTTAATGTCAATGCGTATTACACACTTTGGCAGGATGTTTCGTTCCTATCTAATGAATACGTACAGCTCGAAAACGAGCAACAAAGCCGGGCGATGGTAAAAGGCTTAAATGCTTTGCATCAAGGCGTTGAAGTGGAAGCCAGCGCAAAAATTACAGAATCTGTTAAGCTAGGATTTTTTGTGACGGCAGGAAACTGGAAGTGGCAAAACGATGTGCAAGCCACACTTTTAAGCCAGTTAGATGTGCCTGTTGACACCGTAAATGTATTTGCCAACGGATTGAAAGTTGGTGGACAACCGCAGTTTCAGACAGCCCTATTTGTCGATTTAAAACTGATGGACTTTTTCAACCTTACGATAGATGGCGTTTATGCCGATCAACATTATGCCGATTTTGATCCGGCAGGTCGCCAGCAGCAAGATGACCGAAGCCAGAGCTACCGCATTCCGGCAAGCACCTTATTTAATGCACATCTTTCGTTCAACTATCCCATAAACGACCAAATACTAACGGTTTACGTCAACTGCAGTAATATCTTTGACGAAAGCTATATTTTAAAAGGAGAAGATGGAGCCAATCACGATTTAGCCACTTTTAGAGGTTTTTGGTCGTTTGGCCGCACTTTTGATATGGGATTGCGTTATAGATTTTAAAAGATTTGGCCTAATCAGACAATTCAGCATATTTATTACAGAATGAGTAATTTAACATGGCATAAAAAAAACTTTCTAAAAGTTATTACAGCTTAATTCCCTGAATACATAAATCTTAACACTTTTTGTGAAAAAAAACTAAAGTTTGTTAATAATTAATTAATGTGTTTATTGATTCAATCTTTTACTTTTGATCTGTTATAAAATAACTTTTAATCAAACACAAAATCCCCATGAAAAAAAACCTACTCATCAGCTTTTTAGCAGTCTTGATGATTTTTGGTTGGCAGAGCATTTATGCTCAAGGAACAACAACTTCCGGTATGAACGGAAGAGTTTTTGACACCAACAACGAAACACTACCTGGCGCTACAGTTGTAGTTGTTGATTTGCCTACCGGAACTCAATTTGGTACAGTTTCCGATGCCAGTGGCTATTACAGAATCCCTAATATGAACGTTGGTGGGCCTTACAAGGTAACCGTTTCATTTGTTGGGTTCTTACCTTATGTGAAAGACGACATCTTCCTCACTTTGGGTCAAACCCTAAAACTGGATGTAAAGCTAAGTGAATCAGCTATTACACTAGCCGATGTTGAAGTTGTTGCTTCGTTGAACGACATTTTTGACGGAAACAGAACAGGAGCCGAAACTTACGTAAGTAATGCCGAAATTGGTAAGTTGCCAACGCTGAGTCGCTCTATTGGCGACTTTGTGCGTCTTACTCCTCAAGCCAATGTAAATGGTGGTTCCGGCGCAATTACTGTTGCTGGTATCAACAACCGATACAACGCCATCTCTTTTGACGGCGCAGTAAACAATGACGTGTTTGGACTTTCAGCATCAGGCACTAACGGCGGCCAAACAGGCTCTACACCAATCAGTTTGGATGCTATTGACCAATTCCAAATTGTAATTGCACCTTATGATGTGCGCCAGGGCGGATTTGCCGGAGCAAGCATCAATGCCGTAACCCGCAGGGGAACTAACGAATTTGAAGGTTCAGCTTATTTCTTGTATCGCAACCAAAGCTTAGCCGGATCAACACCTGGAAAAGACATTGAAGACAGAACAAAACTGGATGATTTTACAGCCAAAACCTATGGTATGCGTGTAGGTGGCCCTATCATCAAAAACAAACTATTCTTCTTCTTGAATGCTGAATTTCAGCGTGATGAAACACCACAACCTTTTAATTTCGCAGATTATCAAGGCGATGCATCAGCAGCTGACTTGCTTGCTTTTGCTAATAAGCTAAATGGTTTCGGCTACGATCCAGGAGGATATCTAAACAATGCCCGTGAGCTTAACAGTGATAAGTTTTTGGTACGTTTTGATTATAACATTTCTCAAAATCACAAGCTCACACTGCGTCACTCTTATACCAAAGGTACTTCAATAGGACCAAGTCGTTCCTCAAGTCGTAGTATTAGCCATTACAATAGTGGTGTATTTTTCCCAAGTACTACAAACTCAACTGCACTTGAGTTGAAAAGTAACTGGAACACCATGTCAAACAACCTCATTATTGGTTATACCACAGTACGCGACCAACGCGATCCAATGGGCGGAAAATTTCCAAACTTGATTATTTATGATGGGGACGGAACAATTTATGCCGGATCAGAACCTTATTCAACTGGTAATCAACTTGATCAGGACATTCTTACTATCAACAACAATTTCACTATTTACGAAGGAGCACATACAGTAACTTTCGGTATTAATATTGAGTACGGAAAAACTTACAACCTGTTTATGCGTAAAGCCTTTGGCGAATACCGCTTTAATTCTTTAGACGACTTTATGAATAATGCACCTGCTTTCCAATACGAGCGTGGCTATTCGTTAGTTGACAATATTGTTGGAGATGGATCAGCTGCAGCTGCCGATTTTAGAACAATGCAATACGGACTTTATGTGCAGGATGAATGGCAAATAAACGACAATTTCAAACTAACTGCCGGCTTGCGTTTTGATGTTCCACAATACTTAGATCAACCAAATGCAGGGAACAACCAAGCAGTTTGGGATGGTTTTAACGACACAACCGTTGCTAAAATCGAATCTTATGGCTACGACCTTAAAGGTGCAAAAATTGGTGAAATGCCAAAACCTTATTTCAGCATCAACCCACGCTTAGGTTTCAACTGGGATGTTAATGGCGACCAAACTACTCAAATCCGTGGAGGTATTGGACTATTTACCAGCCGTTTACCATTAGTATGGCCTGGTGGAGCTTACACCAATAACGGTGTAACAGTGGGTGGCGTTTATTACAGAGGTGATGTAGATTTCAGACCAGAATGGGATAATCAATACACCGCTACTGATTTTGGACAAACAGATCCTATCCCAAGTGGACAGGTTGATTTATTTGCCCAAGACTTTAAAAACCCACAGGTTTTAAGAACCAGTATTGGTGTTGATCACAAACTCCCATGGTGGGGATTGATCGGAGGCGTAGAAGCTATTTATACCAAAAACATCAACAATGTTTTGTATTACGACGTAAACCAAAAGCCTGGCTACGGAACTACTGTTGACAATGGTCCTGACCAACGTCCTTTCTATCCAGGGTCAAGCATTGAAAACTCTTACACCAGAATTATCCTAGGCACAAATACCAAAGAAGGTTATAGCTACAACCTTACTGCACAGGTTACCAAGCCACTATCAAAAGGCTTATCAGGAACTTTAGCATACACTTTTGGAAGCTCTAAAGCTTTGAATGACGCAACATCTTCACAAAACAGCTCACAGTGGCGTTATATGGAAAACGTTCGCGGACTTAACCACCTCGACCTGAGCTATTCAGACTTTGATATGGGTTCACGCGTATTGGCTTTTGTTTCTTATAAAGTTGAGTATGCCAATAACTTTGCCACCACCCTAAGCCTTGTTTACAATGGACAAAGCGGCCAACGTTATTCCTATGTTTATAACGACCGTGGTAATATGAACGGTGAAGGCGAAAACGCTGGCAACCTAATTTGGATTCCAGCTAACCAAAGCCAGATTAACCTTGTTCCTATCGTTGATGGCGATGGAAACATTACCAAAACCGTTGATCAGCAATGGTCTAACCTGAACAGCTTTATTGAAAGTGATAAATACCTGAGCGAAAACCGTGGAGATTATGCCGAAAGAAATGGTAGTCGTTTACCTTTTGAAAGTGTACTTGACCTGAAATTGGTACAAGATTTCTATATCAACGCTATAGGAAAACGTCACACCCTTCAACTCACATTAGATGTTTTCAACTTCACTAACCTATTGAATTCAGAATGGGGAATTCGTCGTTATATTTCTAATGATGCCTTCCAATTGGTTGAATACAAAGGCACAAATGCTGATGGAAAAGCCACATTCATCTACAATGGCGGAGATGATGTTGAAAGCGCTTATAACGTAAGTGATGTTGGTATTTACGGTTCGCGCTGGACTGGTCAGATCGGTATCAGATACATCTTTAATTAGTCTTTGTAAGAAAAGGCCAAATACTGCATTTTGGCGCAAATAAATCTTATTAAGTAGTTTTTTACAAGGAGGTTCACGCAGGTGAGCCTCCTTTTTTCTTATTTTTACTTTTTTAAATTAATGCTTTCCTAGTTTATGAAAACCATCAGATTTTTAGTCCTTTCAATTCTATTTGTCAGTCTTTTTGCCTGCAATAATACCCCCCAAACTTCCAAAAGCGAAAAGCGCACCTTGGTTATCCTCTCACTTGACGGTTTCCGATGGGATTATCCAGAGATTCATGGCACGCCAAACCTGGATAAGATGGCACAAAAAGGCGTAAAAGCCGAACGCCTTATTCCCAGCTTCCCGAGCACCACCTTTGCTAATCATTATACGATTGCTACTGGATTATATCCTGATCATCATGGCATTTTAGTAAATCGTTTTTACGATCCAGTGAGCCAAAGAACCTATAATGACCGCGAAGACCGAAGTACAGTTGAAGATGGTAGCTTTTATGGCGGTGAGCCAATTTGGGTTACAGCCGAAAAACAAGGCGTAAAAACTGCCACATTTTTCTGGGTAGGCAGCGAAGCCGATGTAATGGGAGTGCGGCCTACTTACTGGAAGCGCTACGAACACAATTTCCCGTATATGCAGCGCATGGATACCGTGATGGCGTGGCTGCAACTTCCAGAAGCAGAACGCCCACAACTGATTATGTGGTATTATGATCAGCCAGATAGCGACGGGCATTATTATGGGCCAAAACATGACAGCCTAACACCAACCATTCATTATTTGGATAGCCTTGTTGGTGTTTTCAATGCCAGAATTGCGAAACTGGATAATGCTAATCAAATAGATTTTATTGTTACAGCCGATCACGGCATGACTGCCCTTTCGCCGGACAGGCGCATTATTTTAGACCAATACGTTGATACAAGCATGATCAAACTTATAGATGGCTGGAATCCGACAATGAATATCATTGCAAAAGACGGTTTTGAAGAAGAATTGTATCAAGCTTTTTCTAAAATACCCAATATGCGTGTTTGGAAACACGGCGAAGCACCTGAGCATCTGCATCATGGCACCCATGCCAGAACACACGATATGACGCTACTGGCTGATAATGGTTGGAGCATTTTCTGGTCGTGGGGAACTAACGAAGCCAGAGGAACACATGGTTACGACATTAGCAATACGGATGTTCACGCCATTTTTTATGCTTCCGGCAAATCCTTTAAGGAAAACTATACTGCTAAGCCGTTTAAAAACATTCATATTTATCCATTGATGGCGCATATTTTAGAACTAAAACCAGCAGATGTAGATGGTAGTTTTGATAGTATAAAAGAGGTTTTAAAATAACAGAATATGCTTTTAAAAATCACGAAATCACTCCATTTTAGTTTCCTATTTCTTTTTGCTACGACAGCCATTGCGCAAAATGCTGCTTTGTTACAGTCGGGACCAATGGTGGGCTATGCTGATATGCAAGAAGTTATGCTTTGGGTGCAGACTACCGAAGCCGCAACTGTTCAGTTTGCTTACCACGAAGAAGGCAAAGCGAACAACTTACAGCTCACCACCAAAAAAGAAACTATTGCTGATGAAGTATTTATCGCCAAACTAATTGCTGACCAAGTAGCGCCGGGAAAGCGTTATGTTTACAAATTGCTTATCAACGGACAACTCATTGAACTGCCCTATCCTACGCAGTTTGAGACGCAAAAAATTTGGAAATATCGTGGAGATGCACCCGATTTTAGTTTTATGACTGGTAGTTGCGCCTACATTAATCAGCCTGAGCATGACAGGCCAGGAAAGCCTTATGGAGGTGATTATCAAGTTTTTGAAAATATGGCTTCTCATCCCAGCAGTTTTATGCTTTGGTTGGGCGATAATGTATATTTGCGCGAGCCCGACTGGAACACCAAAACCGGTTTTAAAAAGCGCTATACACACACCCGTTCAACGCCAGAAATGCAAAAACTGTTGGCTACCCGCAGCAATTACGCTATTTGGGACGATCATGATTATGGTCCTAACGACAGCGATAAAGGATTCTATAACAAAGCTTTAAGTCTAGAGACTTTCGAGCAGTTTTGGGGCAATCCCACCACAGGAATTTCGGGAATTGAAGGCGCCATCACCGCTTTTCAGTGGGCTGATTTAGATTTCTTTTTGCTTGATAACCGCTGGTACCGCGACCCGAATGATCTAAAAAAAGAAGGCAAAAGCCTTTTAGGCGAAAAGCAATTGCAATGGCTTTTTGATAACCTTGTTTCTAGCCGGGCGAGCTTTAAAATTGTGGCGCTTGGCGGGCAGTTTTTGAGCGATGCTGGAATGTACGAAACCTATTCAGCCAATGGCTTTGATGAAGAAAGGCAACGTATCTTGGATTTTATCAAAGCGCAACAGATTAAAAACGTGATATTTATCACCGGTGATGTGCATTTTTCTGAGGTAAGCAAGTATGAGGAAGTCGGAAGCCCAGTGATTTGGGACCTCACGTTTTCTACTATGAGTGCCGGCCCAAATATAAACGGTGCAGAATGGAACAACAGCTTTCGGCTAGCCGATAAGGTTTTTACCGATAGAAATTTTGGATTGATTAAAGTAAGCGGACCCTTGTCTGATCGCAAATTAGAAGTTTCGTGTATTGACAAAGATAACCAGCTTCAGTATGAAGTGGTGATTGAAAAGGAGTGAAATTAAAAGGGTGTCATGGCGCGACTTTTGGTTGTCGCCGGATTAGTCGCGGGCTGTCTGGCAAATTATTGCTGCCCCAAGAATTCTTTCGTGTGATTGCCGCTCGGCTTAGTCTCCGACTACGTCGCCAGATTCTATATAAATCATTAGTTTTATAATCTAAAATCTCGTAAAAATCAATCCGTTTGAATCAGATTATAAATGCTGTAATAAACTATAGCCGACGTAGTCGGAGACTACGCCGAGCGCGGAGAATGAATTCCATGCCGAAAGTCAGGGCAAGACTATAAGGTCTCGCTAATCAGTCGCATCTTGACTCACCTTGGTAAACAGTCAGGGCGCGACTGTTTGACGTCGCAAGATAGTCGCAGCCTGACTCACAACAGCAGTTTTTATTTATCATCACTTAGCTCACGAAGTTGTTCTTTAATCAATTTATCAAAATCACTTTCAAACAGGCTGTCTTGAATGGGTTTATAGCTATCATATTCTTTTTCGGCAAATGCCTTGGCTATAGCAGCACTAACTTTCCCGGTATTTTGGAGGATCTCTTTTTGATTAAACTGTAAAAAGGCATTT
>CAZOEV010000035.1:0-10761 GCA_964578915.1 uncultured Lentimicrobiaceae bacterium | reverse complement strand
CAGCTTAAGGCGTAATCTGTAGCTGGCACAGGATTTGACATAGCGTGCTGATATGGAGTATAAAGACTATTATAAAGTTTTAGGAGTTGAGCGAAAAGCGCCTGCAGATCAAATAAAAAAAGCTTATCGCAAGCTTGCTGTGAAGTATCATCCCGATAAAAACCCTGATAATAAGCAAGCTGAAGAGCGTTTTAAAGAAATCAGTGAAGCTTATGATGTCGTTGGTAATGCAGAAAAGCGCAAAAAATATGACGAATTAGGCTCCAATTGGAAACAATATGAGCAGCAGGGTTTTGATGGTTTTGGTAGGGGAGGACGTCGGCAGTCCTCAAGAGGCGGACAAACGGATTTTTCTGATTTTTTTGAAGCCTTTTTTGGTTCAGGATTTGGCGGTGGTTTTGGCGGCGATTCCAGAAGAAGTAACAGGGTGCGACCAAAAGGCCAGGATTTGAGTGCTGAACTTAATTTGTCACTTTCCGAAGCCTACCATGGCGCGGAACGGATGATACAACTTGGCGAACAACGCATTCGCTTGAAGATTAAGCCAGGAGTGCGCCATGGACAAACCCTGCGCATGAAAGGTAAAGGACAGCAAAGCCCTTATGGCGGCGAGCCGGGTGATTTGTTGATTAAAATATTCCTCAGCCAGCAAGCAGGAATTCAAAGAGAAGGTGACGACCTGATTCAGGAGCTGCCTGTCGATATTTATACAGCCATTTTTGGCGGAAAAGTGAAGCTGAACACCTTAAAAGGAGAGGTGCAGGTGCCAGTAAAAGAAGGTGTTCAAGCTAATGCTACCTTACGGCTTAAAGGCCTTGGAATGCCTGTTTATGGAAAAACAGAAACTGGAAATCTCTTACTAAAAGTGAAACTAAAGCTGCCAGAAAACATGTCGGACGAAGAGCTTGAGCTGTTGAAGAAAGCGGCTGAAATTCATAGTAAAATTCAATAAAAAATCAGAAAAGCGAAGTCAATTTTTGCCTCAAACTTACCCAATTTCCCATTTTTCTGAATTTTTGGGACATATTGCGTACTTTTTGGTTACTTTGCACGTTCTTTTGCAATAACTAAAAATAATGATTTTTAGCGGTTAGCGTCACAGCTTAAATGAATCTATCTATTTCACATGCAACAATTTATACGATTTTCCGTTTCCCTTTTATCCCTTTTTATACTTATCGGTTTTTCTACATCAGCGCAGGCACAAGAAGCTGCAGTGCGCGGATTTGTATATGAAGCTTCTAATGGTGAGCCTGTAATCTTCTCCAATGTTTACCTGGAAGGTACAACACATGGTGCCTCAACCGATATCAACGGATATTATAGCATTACTAAGGTGCCCGCTGGTGAATATATGCTCTTGGTAACTTTTTTAGGCTATGATACCATTCGACAAGAAATTGTTTTGAAGCCAGGTGAGGTGCAAAACCAAAAATTCAACCTTAAAGAATCAAGTGTGAGCTTGGAAACGGTAAATATTACAGCTGAAAAAATTGAATCACGCACCGAAACAAAAACTTCAGTGATTAGCATTACACCAAAAACACTCAAAAAAATACCTTCCATTGGCGGTCAGGCAGATTTGGCTCAATACCTGCAAGTGGTTCCTGGCGTTGTTTTTACAGGCGATCAGGGCGGACAGTTATATATCAGAGGAGGATCGCCCATCCAAAACAAGGTGCTGCTAGATGGTATGATCGTATATAACCCTTTTCACTCCATCGGACTATTTTCGGTTTTTGATACGGATATGATTCGCAATGCCGAAGTGTTTACAGGTGGGTTTAGTGCCGATTATGGTGGTAGAATTTCTTCCATTATGGATATTACTACCCGAGATGGAAATAAAAATCGTATCGGTGGAAAGGTTGGCGCAAGCACTTTTGGAGCCAAAGTAATGCTTGAAGGGCCGATAAGCCGCGCCAAAGAAGAAAACGGCTCTAGCTCTAGTTTTATTTTTTCTGTAAAAAATTCTTACTTGGAACAAAGCAGTAAAAGCCTTTATAATTACGTAGATGAAGACGGTCTGCCTTTTAATTTCCTTGATTTATATGGAAAATTGTCTATCAACGCATCAAATGGAAGCAAAATTAACTTCTTTGGTTTCAGCTTTGATGATAAGGTAAACAACTACAAATCGCTTTCCGATTTCGGTTGGAACTCTGTTGGTGGTGGCTCTAACTTCTTGATTATCCCAGGAAGCTCACCTGTGTTGATCGAAGGTAATATAGCCTATTCCAGCTACAAAGCGACACTTGCGGAGGCTTCGGCTCCTGATCGATCGAGCAGTATCAACGGTTTTAATATGGGTTTCCATTTTACCTATTTCTTAGGAAAAGATTTGGTTAAATATGGTATCGAACTGTTGGGTTTCAAAACAGAATTTGACTTTACCAATGGTGTTGGAAGAAATATCAATCAAACAGAAAATACTACCGAATTGGCTGGTTATGTGCGCTATAAAGGCAACTTCGGAAAGCTTTTGTTTGAACCCAGTTTCCGTGTCCAATGGTATGCCTCGCTTAGCAATATCTCGCCCGAACCACGACTTTCAATGAAATATTTAGTAAATGACTGGTTTCGTATAAAACTGGCCACAGGTATGTATTCGCAAAACCTGATTGCAGCCAACAGCGACCGCGATGTGGTAAACTTGTTTTATGGTTTCCTCTCAGGCCCAGATAACCTCCCCAACCGTTTTGATGGCGAGGAAATAACACACAAACTGCAAAAAGCCAATCACTATATCTTAGGTACAGAAATTGACCTCACCAAACGTATAAACTTGAATGTCGAAGGTTATTTAAAAGACTTTAAGCAGCTTACAAACCTCAATAGGAACAAGCTTTTTAACGAAAACACAGCTCCTGCCAACACGCCTGATATTTATAAAAAAGACTTCATTATCGAAAAAGGGAAAGCTTATGGTGGCGATATTGCCCTCAAATATGAAGACACACATTGGTACATTTGGTCAGTTTATTCCTTGGGATTTGTAACTAAAGAATACGAAAAAAGCCCCGGCGAGTTGATAAGCTATAGGCCGCATTACGATAGGCGTCACAACGTAAACCTTTTGATTTCTTATACAGCAGGCGATAGGCGTCAATGGGAGTTTGGCGCGCGTTGGAACTACGGTTCAGGTTTCCCATTCACGCAGGTGCAAGGCTATTATGAATACCTCAACTTCGGCCAAGGCGTAAATACCGATTACACCAATGCCAATGGTGAGTTGGGTATATTGTATGGTGACCTGAATGAAGGTGAATTGCCCAGCTACCACCGCCTTGACTTTGATGTAAAGCGCCGTTTTTATTTCAGCGAACGAACACAACTTGAAGTGAACGTGAGCGTTACAAACCTTTACAACCGTGAAAACGTTTTTTATGTAGATCAAATTACTAGTGATGTCGTCCGCCAGTTGCCGCTTATGCCCAGCTTTGGAATGACACTTAGTTTTTAAAAAAAACAATAACCTAGACCTAAATTTTATGATCGCCAAAAGAAAAATTAAAATGGCATTTTCAGGAAAAACTTTGCTGATTGTTGCCCTTGCCCTGTTTAGCCTAAACAGTTGCAATTCACCAAAAAAGACGCCAATGCAAGCACCTGTAGCTACCAAAAAACCTCATGAGCTGACAAAGCACGATGACACCAGGACAGATAATTATTACTGGCTCAATGAGCGTGAAAACCCAGAAGTAATAGCCTATTTGGAGGCCGAAAATGCCTATACCGATACGATTTTGGGGCATACCGAGCAGCTTCAGCAAGATTTGTATGACGAAATGCTGGGACGCATCAAGCAAACAGATATTTCTGTACCTTTCAAACTAAATGGCTACTATTATTATTCACGCTATGAGGAAGGCAAAGAATACCCTATCTATTGCCGCAAAAAAGGAAGCCTAGATGCACCCGAAGAAATTATGCTTAACGGTAACGAAATGGCAGAAGGCTATCCTTATTTTGAAATTGGCGGCTGGGAAATCAGTAGCGACAACAATTTGCTGGCTTATTCTGTAGATACGGTTAGCCGTCGCCAATATACCATTTATATCAAAAATCTCAGCACCGGCGAGATTTACGCGCAAAATATTCCAAATACTTCCGGAAATATGGCCTGGGGAAATGATAATAAAACGCTTTTTTATAGTGTAAAGGACGAAACGTTAAGGCCTTACAAAGTGATGCGCCACAACATTAAAATGGATTACGAACAAGATGTTGCTGTGTTTACGGAGGATGACCCTACTTTTTACGCCTTCGTTTTCAAAACTAAATCAAAGGCCTTTATTATGGTGGGAACGGTAAGCACCATGTCGGCTGAATATAGCTTTGTAGATGCTAACAAACCGCAAAACGACTTTACAATGATTCAGCCGCGGCAGCCTGATATGCTTTACGGTGTAGATCATTACAAAAACGATTTTTATATCCGCACAAACCTCGATGCGCAAAATTTCAGATTGATGAAAACCAGCGTGAGAAAACCGGGCATGGAAAACTGGAAAGAAGTAATTGCGCATCGCCCAGATGTTTTGATCGAAGATTTCGAGATATTTTCTAATTATCTGGCAGTAAGCGAACGTCAAAAAGGTTTGGTAAATATTCGCGTGATGAGCTGGGACAAAAAACAGGATTATTACCTCGATTTTGGCGAGCCGGTTTATACTGCTTATATGAGCACCAATGTGGATTTTGATACCAAAACATTGCGTTATGGCTACACTTCGTTGACTACGCCCAATTCCGTTTATGATTACGACATGATTGCTAAAACTCGCACTTTGCTCAAGCAACAGGAAGTCCTTGGCGGCTACAATGCTGACGATTATACGTCAGAACGATTATATGTGCCTTCGCACGATGGCGTGATGGTTCCGGTTTCTTTGGTTTATAAAAAAGGATTACAGAAAAATGGCAAAAATCCTTTGGTTTTATATGGTTATGGCTCTTATGGTGCCAGTATGGATGTTTACTTTTCATCGACACGACTGAGCTTGCTCGATAGAGGTTTTGTTTGGGCAATAGCGCATATCCGCGGAGGCGAAGATCTTGGCCGTCAATGGTATGAAGATGGAAAATTGCTCAATAAAATGAACACTTTCCATGATTTTATTGCCTGCGGCGATTACCTCGTAGAAGAACAATATACAGATAGCGAGCATCTTTTTGCCCTCGGCGGAAGTGCTGGCGGCTTGTTGGTTGGTGCAGTGGCTAATATGCGTCCCGACCTGTGGAAAGGTATTATTGCTGCCGTTCCATTTGTGGATGTAGTAACAACCATGCTCGACGAGTCAATTCCTTTAACCACAGGTGAATACGATGAATGGGGCAATCCAAATGAAAAAGAATATTATGAGTATATGCTCTCCTATTCGCCTTATGATAATGTTGAAGCCAAAAACTATCCTGCAATGCTTGTTACCACTGGTTTGCACGACAGTCAAGTGCAATATTGGGAACCTGCCAAATGGGTAGCCAAGCTGCGTGACATGAAAACCGATAACAATGTGTTGTTGCTCAAAACCAATATGGACTTTGGTCATGGAGGAGCTTCCGGACGTTTTGAAAGACTAAAAGAAACAGCGTTGGAATATGCATTTATGATGAATGAATTAGGTATGGTGGAATAAGCTAAGGCGAAATTCGAACAAGAAAAAAGGCTGCTTTTAGATAAGGCAGCCTTTTTTGTTTTGAGCGGGCAATGGGGCTCGAACCCACGGCCCTCAGCTTGGGAAGCTGATGCTCTACCACTGAGCTACGCCCGCTTTTTAGCGGCAAAGGTAGTTTCATTCTGATAAGATTCAAATGTGGAAAGGCTTTTGTTTTAGCTCGGGGAAGAAGGGGTTTTTCGCCAATGGGAAAGATTAATGATATTAGGTGTAATAATTTATTGCAAGTATGAATATAGAACAAATATATGTTTGATATTAAAACAATTCATATCTTTGTAATGAAAAACTTAAAGCTATGGAAAAGTTAACGCAAAAGGAATTAGGAAGAAGAATCTCTGAAATAAGAAAAAGTAAGGGGTATTCTCAAGACGATTTAGCAAAAACACTAGATATAAGTCGCCCATCACTAACTCAAATTGAGTTGGGCAAAAGAAATTTATCTGTCCTAGAATTAAATGATATTACAAACATATTATCTATTTCAATTGATAAGTTATTATCAGGTAGTTTCAATTTGGAAGAACAACTTATTGAAGAAGAAAAAATAGATGAAGTTCAGGAATATCGTATTTCTGTATCTGAATTAAAAGTTAACAAGCTTAAGGACATATTATTATACATTCTTGAGAAATGTGCTGGAAAACCTAATGTTGGAGAAACCCTTTTGTATAAGCTGCTTTATTTCTCAGATTTTAATTATTACGAACAGTATGAAGAGCACTTAAGTGGAGCGGAATATAGAAAGTTGCCATTTGGACCAGTTCCTCAAAAGTTGGACACTATTCTTAATCAAATGATAACTGGCAAGAAATTAAAGAGATTAAAAGTTGATTACCATGGATATCTACAAACAAGATATATACCTTTAGTTAAGCCAAACTTGACAAGTTTAAGTGCTCGAGAAAAGCTTGTTATTGATAGAGTAATTGATCAATATTCTGATTGGTCTGCATCTGCTATTAGCGATTACTCGCATAAGGATATGCCTTGGTTAGCTTCAAAAGAGGGAGAAACTATTGATTATGAATTGGTTTTTTACAGAGAAGCTCCATATTCAGTTAGAAATTATGACGAAAATGAAGATGCATTATGAAATTTGAAGCGCTTAAAGAATTTAAAAAAGACGTAAAGAAAATTTCAAAAAAGCACAGATCAATTTCTGAAGATATTGAAGTGGTGAAAAAGGTTTTAACTGTTAGTCCTAGTGAAAGACCTCCTTTTAGCTTAAGAATTGATGGATTAGGGCTTGAATCTTGTATTATTAAAGTTAAGAAAATCGCTTCAAAAAGTTTTAAGGGGAAAGGTGTTAATTCGGGCTTTAGACTTATTTATGCACATTTTGAAAAAGAAGACAGGATTGTATTAATTGAAGTATATCACAAGTCAGATAAGGAAATTGAAGATAAGAAGCGAATTCATGATAACTTCAAATAGTGCTTGCCAGAAAATGCCAATTTCTTCGTTGTGCTTGTGCTGAAAACAAACATTTACCAAAGTAAACTTATTGTTATTCAGCACATCGCACGCCTCAAACTTGACATTTTCTGACTAAGCACTACAAAAATTCAGTATTTTCTTTCTGGCACTAAATAGAAAATAACTTACAATGGATAACTGCCGTTCATAGCGTGTTTGCTTTAAGCAAAGCTGCACTATTTTTCACTGTATTGAGTCTTTCTCAAACAAAAAAGCCCAGATTTCTCCGGGCTTTTTAATCAAATATTTCAGCTTTTCCAATTTATCTTACTTCTTCTAAAATATAATAAGACCAAGGCTCAATATCAAGCGCTGTAGTTTCGTTTATCACCATTTCATCACCCGAAAGCAAGTCTTTGAAGTTGCCATAGGCTTCTGGGCTTGAAACAATAACATGCTGTTGTTCATCAGTAATATTGATGTAAACAAGGATTATATTGTCGTCTTTTTCGCGTGTAAATGCCAGCACATCCAGCGGAATATTAATGTCGATAGGTTGCATAGTGCCGCCGTAGCTGGCATTCCAGAGTGCAGGATTATTTTTTTTGATTTGGTTGAGTTTAGTGTATAGTTCGGCATATTCACTTCCTTGATTCCAGTCAATCTGATCTTTTTCGAAAAACTCCAAACGTTTTTTCAGTCCTGCTTCTTGTCCGTTATAAATCAGCGGAAAGCCTGGAATAGTATATGAAAGTACCGCAAAAGCTTTGGTGCCATCGCCCAAACGCTCAAAAACAGTGCCGTTCCATGAGTTTTCATCGTGATTGGAAGTAAAAGTCATACGGAAGACATCGGGCGCAAAAATACTGTCGTTCTTTTCTAAGTACGCCCATAAATCTGGAGTTGTATTTTCACCTTTTGCCAATTTATTAAAGATATGATGCAGCTCCCAGCCGTAATTAGCACCAAAAGCCATATCGGTGAGTGCTGGCTCGCCTTCGTCTTCGGCAAGCATAAACACAGGTTTTATCTCGTCCAGTTCGGTACGCGCTTTTCCCCAAAAAGCCACAGGCACCATGCCGGCCACATCACAGCGATAGCCGTCGATATTGGCTTCTGCTACCCAAAATTTCATTGCATCAATCATGGCTTCCCACAAAGCAGGATTATCTTCATAATTGAGATCGGCCACGTCAGTCCAATCAAAAGGTGAAACAATCTCGCCATTTTCATCGCGATTATACCATTCTGGATGTTCAGTTGCCCAAGCATGGTCAAAAGAAGTGTGGTTGGCCACCCAGTCGAGGATAACTTTAAATCCCATTTCGTGGGCTTTGTCAACCAAAGCTTTAAAGGATTCTAGGTCGCCAAATTCAGGATTTACGGCTTTGTAGTCTCTTATAGAATAGTAACTTCCGAGTGTTCCTTTGCGGTTTTTTTCGCCAATCGGATGGATGGGCATAAACCACAGAATATCTACGCCAAGCTCTTTGAGGCGTGGCAGATGTTCTTGAAAGGCTTCAAAAGTGCCGGCTTCTGTAAATTGCCGCGTGTTCACTTCATAAATTACAGCGTCTTTAGCCCAGTCGGGATTTTTTGTAAGCTCGACAGTTGCTTCGTTTACAACAGGTTTTTGTTGGTTTTGGCAAGAAGCAAAAAGTCCTAAGCTAATAATTGCTAGCATTGTAAAGAGATTTCTAAGTGTTTTCATAGGTTTTTGAATATAGGGGTTTATAATTATTTTGTCTTGATGTCAACGTCTTCGCCGGCCCACAGAAATCGGAAATTAAACTTTCCAGAAGCTTCTTTCCAGAAACCAATTTCTCCCTTTTCGGCAGCTTCAGCTGTCAGCAGTTGAAGCTCCATGTCGTTTATCATGATGGTTTTAATGTCTTTTTTCTGACCAATTAACGCTAGTTCTATCATACGCAGGTCGGGCATTCCAGGAAATCCATTGCCGGTTTTGCGTAACTGAAATTCCAATTGTTCGTCCTCGTTTTTCTTACCGTTGATGGTAATTAATTCGTACGATCCTTTCAGGTAACTGTCGTAAGTTTCGCCATCATCTTCATAAATTTTTCCACTCATTTCGCCTTTGCCCGCGGGCAGATAGGCTTTCAGGTATAAGTTTTTCGAGCTGTAAAAATCAGTGCTGCTCGCGGCATCCACCATTGGAATGATGCTTCCGCTTTTCACAAAAATTGGGATGCTTTCCAAAGCTGTTTTTACCGTTACCGTCTGTCCGCCTTTAAAGGCCTCTTCCGTCCAAAAATGATACCAGTTACCTTTGGGTAATTCTACCGCCATGCTAGTTTGGCCGGCCTTTAATACAGGGGCAATCAACAAATTTCGGCCAAAAAAGTAGCTGCTGAAGTGTTCGTCAAAACGTTTATCCTCCGGATAATAATAGAACACCGGAACGGCAATAGGCGTGCCTGTTTCAGCGGTTTGCCAGGCTTGTGTGTAAATATAAGGCAGCAGTTGGTAACGTAACTTCATAAAATGTCGCACAATACGTTGCGTGGTGTCATTAAAATAAACTGGTTCGGATGGAATTCCGCTGCCGTGTGGACGCAAAATTGGCGTAAATGCTGCAAATTGTAGCCAGCGTGTATAGAGCTCGTCATCTTTTTCGCCCAGCGCAAAACCGCCGGCATCGCTGTGCATATAGGGGATCCCTGACAGGCTCATATTCAGCATGGCTGGCAATTGTGCTTGCAATCCGCCCCAGCTACGACTTACATCGCCCGACCATGGAATCATTCCAAAACGCTGTGATCCAGCATATCCGCTTCGTGCCAGAAAAAACAAGCGTTTTTCAGGATAATCTCTGCGGAAACGGTCATAAATGGATTTGGCCCAGTAATGACCATAAATATTGTGAACTTCATCGGCCTGTCCAATCACGTGAAAAAGATCGGAAGGATGTGATTCCGGCTCACCCAAATCGCCCCAAAGGCCTGCTACACCTTGCTCAAACTGGCTTTTGTATTTGCTCCATAGCCAATCAGCAGCTTCGGGTTTAAAGATGTCGATCAAGCTGCCATCACCAAAATAAAACTGCTTGTCGATATAAACCTTTCCAAGGCTGTCGGTAGCTAGAATGTCCAAATCGGAAGCGATTTGAAAATTTTCGAGCGTGTCAATAATATATGGCTCCGAAATGGTGATGGTTTTTATACCTTGTCTTTTGAAGTCGGCAATCATCTTTTCCGGCTCAGGCCAGGAAGGTTTAAACCAGACGAGGCGGCCTAAATGCCCTTTGATGCTGTCGCCAAACCAATAAAAATCGAGAATGATAGCGTCAATCGGGAAGTCTTTTTCAAGCATCAGGTTTACGATAGAGTCTGTTTCAGCCTGGGTACGGTAGGCCATGCGCGACTGCAAATTTCCGAAAGCCCAGCGTGGTGGGAGTTCTTGTTTTCCTGTTAACCTACTGTATTGCTGTATGATAGAGTTGTCATTTTTGCCATGAATCAGGTAAAAACGCTGTGGCCCGCCAATGGCAGAAAATTCCACCACGCCTCTGTGTTGGCTGTCAACATCAATTTGTCCTTTTTGTGGATTATCAAAAAAGATAAGGTAGTCTTTTGACGAAAATAAAAGCGGAATCATATAGTTAAGATTCACTGCACCAAGCTTATAGTTGTAATCGGGGCGATTG
>CAZOEV010000034.1:0-10783 GCA_964578915.1 uncultured Lentimicrobiaceae bacterium | reverse complement strand
GGTTATTCGCAAAACGCCATTGGTATGGTTTTTCTCGCTAAAAAAAACCTCGCCAGAGCGCTTGATTTTTTTATTAGTGCTTTGTCAATTTATGAAAAACATCAGCTTGATCCCCAAATCGCTAATGTAAAGGCAAACCTGGCCAAAACCATGTTTGAAATGAAACGTTACGATGAAGCGATAAAATATTTGAAAGAAGCGGAAGAAACGTATAATAAAACAAAATCTAACTTTGGACTAAGTTTAGTCTATAATCAAATGGCTAGTTATTTAATGGCGCAGGACAAAGATGACGAAGCGCTGGAATACCTTGATATCGCTGAAAAAATTGCACTTGATTTAGATGAAAAATCGGTCTTATATTATAACTACAATCTCCGCAAAAATATCGCTGAAAAACAGGAAGATTACAAAAGCGCTTATGCCTATTTAGGACAGGTCAAACACCTACAAGACAGCCTGTTGAATGAAAGAAGGCACCATGAAATGTCGGAAATAAGACTGCGCTACGAAACACAGCAATTAGACAACGAAAATGAAATATTAAAGCTAAAACTGAACCAACAAAGCCTACGCACCCGTTATATCATTTTCGCTCTCATCAGCACCATATTCCTGTTTATACTATTTTTTATGGTCATGCTTTACAGGCGAAACAAACGCCGAAGCAAGCTGCTTGAATCCAACAATATTTTGCTCGAAAACAAGGTTCAGGAAAGAACCGCTGAACTGCAACAACAGGTTGCCGAGCGCGAAAAAGCAATACAATCCTTAAAGCAAAGCGAAGAAAAATTCAGGGCAATAAGCGAAACCAGTCCACAAGGTATCGCTGTTACCAATCCCAAAGGAAAAATAATATTCCTGAATCAAATCTTGATAGAAAGCTTGGGTCTGCCAAAAGAAACCATTGAAAACGGAAGCTGGTTCAAATACATTCTTCTAGAAGACCGCAGCAAAATGGAATTGCTTTGGCAAAATGCACACCAAACCAAAGAAGGCGCTTTTGAAGTTACTTTCCGGCTGCGCCTGAATCAGGAGATAAGGTATATCCACCTGAAAGCGGCCACCATGTTTATCGATCATGGATTTTCAGGTCTTATCGCTGTTTTTGAAGATATCACACGCCAGAAAAACTTTGAAGACGAACTCGTTAAAGCAAAAAATGAAGCAGAAGATTCTGACCGCCTAAAATCGGCTTTCCTGGCCAATATGAGCCACGAAATCAGAACACCAATGAATGCTATTCTAGGTTTTTCTGACCTACTCTCATCTAATGAATATGATGAAGACGAAAAAACGGAATTTATCGAGATGATAAAATCCAGCGGACGCTTGTTGCTCAATCTTATCAACGATATCATTGATATTTCTAAGATTGAAGCCGGCGAGCTGAAAATTCAAAAAGCCTCCTTCCCTATCGTTGAGCTTTTGGACGAAACCTATCAAACTTTTAAACAGCAACTTGATCGAAGCAACAAATCTCATGTAAAATTGATCCTGAATAACCGTGAAGAAGTAAAGGATAAGCTTATTTTTTCTGATAAGTTGCGCCTGCAACAAATCCTTACCAATTTGCTGAGCAATGCCATGAAGTTTACATCGAAAGGACAGATTGAATTCGGTGTGCTGTGCATCAATGGCGAATTTGAGTTTTACGTAAGAGATTCAGGCATTGGTATTCCCGAAAATAAACTGGAAGTTGTTTTTGAGCGTTTCCGGCAAGCCGATGATTCGCACACCAGACTATTTGGCGGCACCGGACTTGGACTGGCCATTACTCGGCACCTCACTACACTGCTTGATGGCAAAATATGGGTGGAATCAGTCGTTGATAAAGGCACAGTATTTTATTTTACACTGCCTGGAAACACTAACGGTAAGCCAGAGCTAACAACCGCCGAACAAAAGCTAATTCCGGCCTTACCCAATCTAAAAGGAAATACGGTTTTAGTAGCCGAAGATGTGGACACTAATTTTCAGTTAATCAGCACCATGCTGAAGAAACTGAAGATCGATGTGCTCCATGCACCCAACGGACTTATCGCTCTGGATATGGCCGCCGAATACCATCCCGATTTGATTATTATGGACATTCAAATGCCTGAAATGGATGGAAAAGAAGCGCTACAGCGTATCCGGCATCAAAAACTCAAAATGCCCATAATCGCCATCACTGCCTTTGCGCTGATGGGCGAAGAAGACCAATACCTCGAACTGGGCTTTGACGCCTACCTGAGCAAACCGCTCGGTTTTGATAGACTAGCTGATTTGCTCAGTTCATTCCTAAAAAACAAATAAACCACTACCCATTGTTTTCTCTCGTTTTTTATCACAAAACGCGCCAATGCCATTAAGCTTTGTATCTTAGCAGCATAAAATTTGACTTCGCCAATGGCTTATGATGTTTTGGAAAATAAAATTGAGTTCCTAAAAGGTGTTGGCCCGCGAAGGGCAGCTATCCTTAATAAGGAGTTGCAAATATTCAGCTTTGGCGATCTGCTGACCTATTTCCCATTTCGCTATGTGGACAAAAGCCGCGTGCACAAAGTTTCCGAAATAAATAGCGATCAAATTTATTACCAACTCATTGGCCGGGTTTCTGAGCTAAAAAGCTACGGAGAACCACGCACCACAAGGATTACAGCCCGTTTTACCGATGATAGCGGCACCATAGAATTGGTTTGGTTTAAAGGCTTGAAATGAGTAAAAACCAGGTTTACATCTGGTCAGCAATACGTGATTTTTGGCAAAGCATCACTATTCAACGGACAGTATAATTTCGTGCATCCTGATATTGAGGATTATACGCCGCAGCTTGTGCCCGTTGGCGAAAGCCTGGAAGGCGTTTACAACTCCTCCGAAACCATGAAAAATAATGGCTTGGGAAGTAAGCAGCTCGCAAAAATGATAAAAAACCTGCTTTCGCAAGCGCAACAAGCCATTCCCGAGGTGCTTCCAGAAAAAATACTGGCACAGCAACAACTTATTGCGCGCGCGATGGCTTTTCAGCAAATACATTTGCCATCGGACGCACCATCATTGGAAGCCGCGACAAAGCGTTTGAAATTTGAAGAATATTTCTTTTTTCAACTCAATTTATTACTACGTAAAAAATCACGGTTGCGTGCTGAAAATGGCTTTGTTTTTTCTAAAGTTGGAGCGCTCTTTCATCAGTTTTATGCCGAGCATTTACCTTTTGAACTCACCAGCGCACAAAAAAAAGTTATCCGCGAAATACGCCACGATCTTTCTACAGGCCACCAAATGAATCGGCTGTTACAGGGTGATGTCGGCAGCGGAAAAACCATTGTGGCGCTGATGATTATCCTGCTGGCCATTGACAACGGCTATCAAGCGGCACTAATGGCACCTACCGAAATTTTGGCCAATCAGCACTATCAATCCTTAAAGCAACTGCTCGAAGGAATGCCCGTTAACATCGCTTTGCTCACTGGATCAACCAAAGCCCGCGTCCGAAAGCCGATATTCAGCAGCCTGGCTGATGGCAGTTTGCACCTCATTATTGGCACACACGCCTTGATCGAAGATAAGGTTCAGTTCGCAAACCTTGGGCTAACAATTATTGATGAGCAACACCGTTTCGGGGTAGCCCAGCGTGCGCGTTTTCGTGAAAAAACCGACAAACCGCCGCATACTTTGGTGATGACAGCAACGCCTATTCCGCGCACACTGGCCATGACGCAATATGGCGATTTGGATTTTTCTGTTATCGACGAGCTTCCGCCTGGACGAAAACCTATAAAAACGATTCATCTCTATCAAAGCCAGCGCTTAAAGCTGCTCAGTTTTATAAAAAAGCAGATCGCCGAAGGCCGGCAAATTTATATCGTGTATCCGCTGATCAAAGAAGCGGAAAAACTCGACTTAATCTATCTACAAGAAGGTTATGAAAGCCTGCTACGCGATTTTCCTGAGCCGGATTACCGGATTTGCGCAGTGCATGGCCAAATGAAATCAGAGGACAAAGACTTTGAGATGCAGCGTTTTATCAAAGGACAGGCACATATTATGGTGGCCACCACCGTGATTGAGGTGGGTGTAAATATTGCCAATGCCAGCGTGATGGTGATAGAACATGCCGACCGCTTTGGGCTGTCGCAACTGCATCAACTTAGGGGACGCGTGGGCCGAGGCGCCGATCAGGCTTATTGTGTGCTGATGACGGATTACAAACTCAGCAGTGATGGACGCAAACGCATGGCCACCATGGTGCGAACCACCGACGGTTTTGAAATTGCCGCTGTGGATTTAGAACTACGCGGCCCAGGCGAAACCACCGGAACAAGACAATCAGGCCAGCTAGAATTTAAAATTGGTAACCTACTGAAAGACGAAAAAATTATTCGGCACGTTAGAAATGTGGTGAATCAATTGCTGGATGAAGATCCCAAACTGGCGATGGAAGACAACATCCGCACGCGAAATTATTTCGATAAAAAATTCCGCCAACAATTTGACTGGAGTGAGATTGGGTAACTAAAAAAAATTCAAAACAACTTATTCCGCCTTCAAAAACATGACAGATTGACATTATTTGTTAATTTTGCTGTCCTTTTAGGCTACGGCCTAAAAAGCGCAAAGAATAAACCATAATTGGGCTAAACCTATTGGTTGAACTCAAAAAAAGCATTACTACAATAGCTATGAAGATATCTTATAACTGGCTCAAAGCTTACATCAACTGTGATTTACTGTATCAGGAAGTTGCCGAAGCACTCACTTCCACAGGCCTTGAAGTAGAAGACAGCGCACATTTTGAATCGGTAAAAGGCGGCCTAAAAGGCATTGTTACCGGAAAAGTGATCAGTTGCGAACCACATCCCAATGCCGATCGGCTCAGCCTCACGAAAGTGGATGTGGGCAGCGGCGAGTTTCTGTCGATAGTTTGTGGCGCACCCAATGTAGCCAAAGACCAGAAAGTGCTTGTAGCTACCATTGGCACAACACTTTACAGCGGCGAAGATTCCTTTCAAATCAAGAAAAGCAAAATCCGAGGTGAACTGTCCGAAGGTATGATTTGCGCCGAAGATGAACTTGGATTAGGTCATTCACACGATGGCATTTTAGTGCTGCCAGAAGAAACAGAAATCGGGAAGCCGGCCACCGACTATTTTCCAGTAGAAGATGATATTATTTTCGAGATTGGACTCACGCCAAACCGTTCAGATGCCACCTCACATATTGGCGTTGCCCGCGATTTGATGGCGGTGCTAAACCATCGCGCAGGCGAAAACAAATACACACTTACACTCCCAGAAATAAACAATTTCAAGGTCGATAATAACAAGCGCAATATCGATGTTCAAGTGGAAAATGCTGAAGCTTGTCCCCGCTATTCTGGATTAACCATCAGCGGTTTTAAAGTTGAAGATTCGCCTGCCTGGCTGCAAGACAAGCTAAAATCAATTGGTGTGCGCCCCATCAATAATATTGTTGATATCACCAATTATGTGCTGTTTGAAACCGGACAACCGCTACATGCTTTTGATACCGACAAAGTAAGCGGCGACAAAATTGTAGTGAAAACCCTGGCCGAAAACGCCCCATTTGTAACGCTCGATGGCGCAGAAAGAAAGCTTAGCAGCGAAGACCTCATGATTTGCAATGCCGAAAAACCAATGTGTATTGCCGGCGTTTTTGGCGGACTTGATTCGGGCGTAACAGCTTCAACCACTTCCATATTTTTGGAAAGTGCTTGTTTTGATGCACGTTCAGTACGCAAAACGTCCAAGCGACATGCTTTGCAAACTGATGCTTCGTTCCGTTTTGAGCGCGGCGCCGATTTTAATATTACGGTCTTTGCCTTGAAAAGAGCTGCTTTGCTGATGCAGGAAATTGCTGGCGGAACTATTTCTTCGGAAATTAAAGATGTGATCGCTCTGGAAATTCAACCAGCTCAGGTTCAGCTTGATTTTAATTACGTCAATAAAATGGCCGGCCAAAATATCGAAGCCGAAACCGTAAAAAATATCCTGCTTAATTTGGATATGAAAATCACAGAGGAAACGTCAAGTTATATCAGCATGACAGTTCCTACTTATCGTGTGGATGTGACGCGTCCGGCTGACGTGGTGGAAGAAATTTTGCGGATTTACGGCTACGATAATATTGAAATTCCCACAAAAATCAATGCTTCCATGCATGCCGGTGGCGTCAGCAAAAACGATACGCTGCAACAGCAAATCGCTGATTTATTGGCGTTTAATGGTTTTTATGAAATCATGAATAACTCGCTCACTAAATCAGCTTATACCATTCAACATCCGGCTTTTGACGAAAACAAAAACGTTAAAATCCTTAATCCGCTGAGCCGCGAGCTGGATGTGATGCGCCAAACGCTGCTTTTTGGCGGACTTGAAAGCATTGCTTACAACATCAACCGCAAAAGTAACGACCTGAAATTCTTTGAATTCGGCACTGTTTATGCCTTTGATGAAACAGCCACACAAACCGCTGAAAAACCTTTGGCGCCCTATAAAGAGCATTACAGCCTAGATTTGTTTATGACCGGCAGAATGCACGATGAACTTTGGAATCAAGACGACAAAACCGTTGATTTATACGCGCTGAAATATTTTGCCGAAGCGGTTTTATCTAAAATGAATGTGCCACAGCAAAAGCTTAGCCTGAAAGAAAATCCGGGTGAGCCTTACGAATATGGATTGGCTTATACGCTCAATGAAAAGCCGCTGCTCACACTGGGAAAACTCAGCAAGAAGACTTTAAAAATTGCAGACATTGACAAAGCCGTTTTTCATGCCAGCATTAACTGGACTTTGTTGCTGAAACACTTCAATAAATCTGGACATAAGCTGTTTGAAGCGGTTCCGAAATTTCCTGCCGTAAGGCGCGATTTGGCGCTTGTTGTGGATAAGACGCTAAGCTTTGAAGTGATTAAAAATATTGCGCTGCAAACCGAGAAAAAACTACTTCAAAGCGTAAGTATTTTCGACGTTTATGAAGGGGATAAAATTCCGGAAGGAAAAAAATCCTACGCCTTGAAATTTATATTACAGGACAGCGACAAAACCCTGACAGACAAGCTTATTGACAAAAGTATGCAAAAGATTTTAGCAGCACTTGAGCAGCAAGTTGGCGCGAGCTTGCGGTCATAAAATAAAGCTATAAAGCAGGAGTTTATTAAAAATAGTATCTTTAACGGGCTTATTTAAAGCATAATAAACAGTATGGACATTCAATCGATCAAGCAACGTTTTGGAATTATCGGACACGATCCTTTTCTCGAAAGGGCGATACAGGTTGCCGTTCAGGTGGCACCAACCGATTTAACCGTGCTGATTTCCGGCGAAAGCGGGACAGGTAAGGAAGTTTTCCCGAAAATTTTGCACCAGTCCAGCGCTCGCAAACACGGCTCTTATATTGCCGTAAACTGCGGTGCCATTCCCGAAGGCACAATTGATTCCGAACTTTTTGGTCACGAAAAAGGCTCGTTCACCGGTGCGCACGAAGCCCGAAAAGGCTATTTTGAAGTAGCCGACGGAGGCACAATATTTTTAGATGAAGTGGCTGAACTGCCGCTTTCTACGCAGGTGAGGCTACTGAGGGTGCTGGAATCGGGCGAGTTTATGAAAGTGGGCTCATCCAAAGTCATCAAAACCGATGTGCGCATTGTTGCCGCCACCAATGTGGATATTCCGGAAGCCATCGAGAAGGGAAAGTTTAGGCAGGACCTGTATTACAGGCTCAATACAGTGCCAATTTTGATCCCACCTTTGCGGAAGCGCAAGGAAGACATACTGATGCTGTTTAAAAAATTTGCGGGCGATTTTGCCGAAAAATACCGTATGCCGCAGTTGCAACTTACGGATGATGCCGTGAAAATGCTAGAAGCTTACCGCTGGCCGGGAAATATTCGTCAGTTAAAAAATGTTACCGAGCAAATTTCCATCATCGAAAAGCAAAAAGTGATCGATGCAAACCTGCTGCGCCTCTACCTGCCCGCTGACAACTCCAACGCCTTGCCGGTGCTTTACAAAAAACAAGATGAGGATGAGAAGATGTCGGAGCGCGACATTTTATATAAAGTGCTCTTCGATATGAAAAAAGATATTCTCGACCTGCGCAAGACGATGGCCGAAGTCGTGTCGAAAGACAGTGCGGTTGATGAAGGTTTTGAGCGCCGCAATAACCAGTTGATCCGAAAATACGATGCCGACCTAGAAGAACAAGAGGAAACCATCGAGAATTATGAGATACAGCAGGCTATCAATCCCAATCAATTTCAAGATTCTGAAGTGATAGATGAAAATTTATCGCTAGAAAAAACAGAAATTAACATGATAAAAAGAGCCCTAGAAAAGCACAAAGGAAAACGTAAAAATGCGGCAGAGGAACTGGGCATTAGCGAGCGCACTTTGTACCGCAAAATAAAAGAATACAACCTAAATCTGTAATAAATATGCAAACCGTTTTAAAGATAATCAGCCGTGCGTCAGCAATTTTATTATTCGCGATATGCTTGTTTAGCGCGTCTTCCTGCGGCGTTTATTCTTTTACCGGCGCCTCCATTCCGCCCGAGGCGAAAACCATTTCTATTCAGTATTTTCAAAATAATGCCCTGCTTGTGGAGCCGCTTCTTAGCGATGAGTTTACTAACGCCTTGCGCGATAGATTTATGAGCCAAACCAGCCTCAATATGGTCAATCAAAGTGGCGATTTGGCTTTTGAAGGCGAAATTACCGATTACCGCACCTCACCGGTGGCCATCCAAAGTGACCAAACCGCAGCCTTGAACAGGCTCGAAATAAAAGTAAATGTGCGCTTCACCAATAGATTTGACGAAAGCACTAACTTTGAAACCCAGTTTACGCAATATATGGAATACCCAAGTGAGCAAGACTTGAATGCCGTGAAATCGCAGCTTATCACAGAAATTGTCGAAATGCTGGTTGACGATGTTTTCAATAAATCTGTTGTAAACTGGTAAAATAACGCCTTATGGATAAAGCAACTTTCATCCGTTTTTTAAAAGAACCCGAGAGCATGAATCGGGATTCTATCATGGATTTGACCGATCTGGCCAACCAGTTTCCATACAGCAGCATTGTGCACACGGTTTTAGCCATGAATATGCATTTGGTAAATCATATTGTGTATGACAGCCAACTGAAACTTGCCGCCAGCATGATGCCCGACAGAAATCTGCTACGGCTGCATATCCAGAAAATAAACCAGCTGAAAACCCTGCCCGATCTGCCTGATGAATACCGTCCAATCACGCCATCGGCATCTTATGTAGAAACGGAAAAAGCCAAAAAAGCTGAAAAACCACAACAGACAGAAGAACCACAAAAAACCGAAAAGTCCGCCGAAGAAGTAAATTCACTGCAAGAAAAAGCAGCAAAAAAAGAAGCTACAGAAAAAGCGGTGTCTGAGTCAGCAGAAAAGCCAGCAGAAAAGGTTGAAAAAGCAGCTGAAACTTTGCATGATCAGATAAAATCTACAGTTGAAGAACAAGAACAGAGCTTCAGCACCGATCGCAAAAGACAATCTTTAGATGAACTAAAACGCATTTTGGCCGAGCGCATCAACGAAATAGAAAACAAGAAAAAGCAGCCGGCAAAATCAAAAAAGACCGATGAAAGCCATGAAAAAACGGCTATTATCGAGAAGTTTATCGCCGAAAACCCAAGCATCAGCAGGCCAAAGCCAGAGTTTTATAATCCCGTTACCAATGCACAAAACAGCCTGATAGATCAAGAAAATATTGTAAGCGAAACCCTTGCTAAAATTTACCTGAATCAGGGACACCACGACAAGGCTATTTCTGTTTACCAAAAATTAAGTTTGAAATATCCGGAAAAAAGTATTTATTTTGCAGGCCTTATTGAAGAGGCAAAAAAGCATTAACAGTTCAAAAAATAAAAAAATGTACGTATTCATTTCAATTCTCATCCTGATTATCAGTATTTTATTAGGATTAATCGTTTTGGTTCAAAATTCAAAAGGCGGTGGCCTTGCGTCAAATTTTGCTAGTTCAAACCAGTTTATGGGTGTTCGTCAAACCGCAGATTTCCTTGAAAAAGCAACCTGGTCAATGGCTGTTGCACTGCTCGTTTTGAGTCTTACTGCTACAATGGCCATCCCAAAATACAATGCTGCTGATGGACAATTTGATACCGAATTGCGTGAGCAAATTGAGCAAACTGCGCCAGTAGATTTTCAAGCACCTCCTGTACAGGAAATTGAAGAATAAAAGATTTTACGCCATAGCGCGACAAAAAATGTCAGAATGTCATTACATTCTGACATTTTTTTTATATCCCTGTTTTGGCATAAAATATGACAGGGCATACACATCCTACTTCAGGATATAAATCAGAAACTAAATTTAATAAATAGCTAAATTATGTCAAAACTAACGATTAAACCCTTAGCAGACCGCGTGGTTATTGAGCCCGCCGCCGCCGAGCAAAAAACCAATAGTGGTATTATTATTCCTGATACCGCCAAAGAAAACCCACAAAAAGGTATCGTTGTTGCCGTAGGAAACGGCCTTCCAGATGCGCCTCTCACCGTAAAAGTCGGCGATCAGGTAATTTATGGCAAATATGTAGGAACAGAATTTACCATCGAAGGCAAAGACTACCTGATTATGCCAGAATCTGACATTATTGCAATTATCTAAACAGAAAATAAATTAAAAAATTAATAAAATGGCAAAAGACATCTTATTTAATCTTGAAGCCCGCGACAGCCTTAAAAAAGGTGTTGACGCACTTTCAAACGCAGTAAAAATAAC
>CAZOEV010000033.1:0-10784 GCA_964578915.1 uncultured Lentimicrobiaceae bacterium | reverse complement strand
CTAAAAGTTTTTTTCAAAACTAAAGTCGGATTTTGAAGTTTTGAATTTTTCTCTAGCGATTTCGAGTCGTTTAATAAAGTCGTTAAAACAGCGCCTTTAAGATAGTAATCCCGGTAGTTCTTCACCCTATATTTTACGGTGAAGATGCCGGGATTTTTGTGATTTAATTACTGATTTCAAAGATATTATGATAAAATATGTTTGTGGCAAAACAATTAAGTAAGTGGTAACGGGTAATTAATCGAAAACAGAGGAATCTTTGATTGCCTATGATTTATCTTTGTCGGTGTAATTAATTAGTATGTCGCAATTAAATAAAAATCTAGAAAATGAAACATAAAATAGTATTACTATGTTTTGTCTTGGGGCTCATTGCATTCAGTAAAGTCTATTCTCAAGAGGAGGAACTGAAAGACGTTGAATACAAAGCTATCGCGGCAGGAACTGACTCACCAATTGCTGAATTACAAATTGTTTGCTTTAATAAGCATTTTAACCGAGGTTACTTACCTCCCTATTTTCGGGAAAAATATAATCTTGATGATAATAGACTTTATAAAAAGAAAATGTTGATTCAAATTTTTCACTCTGACCAAAACAAAAATGGATTTGATAAAATTGAACTAGTCGGAATTAAGGAAAATGACAATACTCTTGTTGTTGAATATAACCTTGTGAATTCAAACACGGAAAATGACAAAAATGGATTATCTCCTTTTCTAATAGTTCAAGTTCCAAAATCAAAAAAAGAAATAAAGTTTATTGTCGATGAAATAGAATCAGATATATCAACCAAACTTTATTTGGACTAAAAATAATTCCGGAAATTCAGTGAGTCTTAGGGAGGAATTTATTTTGTTTTGGAGGTTTTCCTTTGTGTTCCCGATTGCTTTTGGGGATGTTTCTCTTGACAACAGTTACACAAAGATCAGCGAAGAAGACACTGATTTTCAAAAAGTAATGTTGAATTTTTTAATACATTTTGATACTGAGTATCTTGTTTTTTGCTTCATGCAAATCTTTTTTATTATCTTCTTACTGCCTAAATAAACTATCTTTGTGTAAGCAAAACCTCAGCTCATGAAACTTATTGAAGTCACAGCAAGCAAGCAAAAGAAAGCCTTTTTAGATATTGCCCGAAAACTGTATAAGGATGATCCTGTGTGGGTTTGTCCACTCGATAATGTTATCGAAGGTGTGTTTGATCCCGAAAAGAATAATTTTTATCAGCAGGGCGAGGCCATTCGCTGGATTTTAGAAGGCGATAATGGAGCGATTATCGGCAGGGTGGCGGCTTTTATCAACCGCAAAAAAGCTTTTGGTTATGAGCAGCCCACGGGCGGAATGGGTTTCTTTGAATGTATTGATGACGAAAAAGCCGCTTTTATGCTTTTCGACCGCTGCCGCGATTGGCTGATCGAAAAGGAGATGAAGGCCATGGATGGGCCGATAAATTTTGGCGAGAATGATAATTTCTGGGGTTTGCTGGTGGAGGGATATACCCATCCCAGCTTCGGAATGCCTTATAATAAACCGTATTATGAAGCTTTTTTCAGGAATTACGGCTTTGAGGAATATTTTGAACAGGTAACCAACCACCTCAATCTTAGTGAACCATTTCCGGAACGCTTTTGGAAAATTGCCGAATGGGTGCGTAAAAAACCAGGTTTTGAATGGCGCCATTTTGAATGGAAAAAGGCTGACCAATATATGCGCGACATAAAAGAAATTTATGATGCAGCCTGGCAAAATCACGACAATTTTACACCCCTAAACCTCAGCACCATCAATGAAGAGATGGAGCAAACGCGTAGCTTTCTGGAAGAGGAATTTATTTGGTTTGTATATCACGAAGGTGAGCCAGCCGCATTTTTAGTCATGTTTCCTGATGTTAATCAACTGCTGAAACCTATGGTGGGTAAGATGAGCCTGATTAATAAATTACGATTTTGGCTACTAAAAAAACAGAAGAAAATCACAAGAGCGCGGATCACCATCATGGGAGTTAAACCGCAGTTTCAACGCTTTGGTTTGGAATCTGGAATTTTCTGGCAGATGAACGAGGTGATGAAAAAGCCTAAATTCCAGCATTACAAAGAGGTGGAACTATCGTGGGTGGGCGATTTTAACCCCAAGATGCAGTCCATACACAAAGCGGTTGGTGCTAAGTTTGGCAAGCGACACCGCACCTTCAGACTACTTTTTGATAAAAATACGGCTAGTCCGCAGCGGCATAAAATGATATAAGTTTAAACCATTAAGCTTATTGTTGATCCAACAAAAGGGCTTAAATGGTATTGGATAAGCTGTTTTCCAATAATAAAAAAGCCCACCCTCACGGGCAGGCTTTTTTCTAAAATATTTTTAATGGCTCTAGTCTTCCTGTGCGGCTAAAAACCTTTCGGCTTCTAGGGCAGCCATGCAGCCTGTGCCAGCAGCTGTTACAGCCTGTCTGAAGATCTTGTCCTGAACATCGCCACAAGCAAAAATGCCTGGAATATTCGTGGCGGTAGAGTCGGCTTTGGTTTTGATATACCCAACATCGTCCATATCCAAAACACCAGTGAACATATCGCTATTGGGTTTGTGGCCTATGGCGACAAAGAAACCTTCAACATCGATAGTTTTTTCCTCATGTGTTTTATTATTGATAAGCACAACGCCTTGCAAAGTTTTTACAAAGCCTTTTTCTTCACCAAAAAGCTCTTTGGTATTATGGTTCCAAAGCACTTCAATATTAGGTGTGTTCAGTACCCTGTTTTGCATCGCTTTTGAGGCGCGAAGCTCGTCGCGGCGCACAATCAAATATACTTTACGGCAAAGTTTGGCGAGGTAGGTGGCTTCTTCTGCTGCAGTATCGCCGCCGCCTACAACAGCCACGTCTTTGCCTTTATAGAAAAACCCATCGCAGGTGGCGCATGCCGAAACTCCACCCCCTTTAAAACGTTCTTCCGACTCTAGGCCCAAATATTTAGCAGTAGCTCCTGTAGAAATAATGAGCGTTTCGGCCAAAATTTCTTTGCCTTCATCATCCTTCACACGAAAGGGGCGAACGGTGGTATCCACTTCAGTTATCATGCCCCAGCGCGTTTCGGTACCAAAACGCTCGGCCTGTGTTTTCAACTCTTCCATCATTTCTGGGCCTGTGATGCCTTGCGGATAGCCGGGAAAATTCTCTACTTCAGTGGTTGTAGTCAATTGGCCTCCGGGCTGGCTTCCTAAATACATTACGGGTTTTAAATCTGCGCGTGCGGCATAAATTGCAGCGGTGTAGCCGGCAGGGCCTGATCCGATGATTAGGCATTCAATTTTTTCAGGCTGATTACTCATGTCTTTTATTTTTTGTTTCTTTTTGGTTTCAATTTGCGAAAATAGTGCCATTTCTGTAATCAGGAATGTTATTTGTGTTTTTTCTGTCATTTTGACCTAAAGCATGGTGATATTGATGCGATTTAACAATGTCTGATTTTTTGTCAGTTCGGAGAAAAGGTGATTTGGAAGTCGTCATTTTTTTTGCTGAACCATAGTTTTCATCAACAAAGCACAGCTGTTTTTATGGTTTGGCAATTTTATGCTATTTATTTACATTGTTGTAAGGTAAAAAGTTTATTCAAAATGAGATTCATCGCTTCGCCCTGAATTACAGTCGTTTATTTTTTAATTGGGGAATGGTTCGGGGTCTGGGGGAAGCGAAGCTTCCCCCAGACCCCGAACTAACCATAAGAACGTATATAACTGTCATTCAGGTCGAAGAGATGAATATTTTATTTTTTTACCGGCAAACAATGATTTTTTTTCTCTCCTCAAAATTAATTTTAAAAAACATCCTTACTGTATTCCTTTGTAATCAACCATTATATGCTTACATTAGCTGTCAGAAAAAAAATTGAATAAGTTTTAAAATGCTTAATATCAAATCTCTAAGTAAATATTATTCTTAGATGATATGCAAAAGTTCTTTGTAGCAGAAATAAATATTTTAATTGAATTAGTCCGATTTGTAAGAAAAATAAAAATTCAGCTTAAGTACAATTTGAGTGTAGCTAAGCTTTTCAAGAAAAGGGTTAATTGATTTTTTGGCACTGCAAGGAGCTGAAAAAATTCATGAATTTTTCAGGCGATACTGAAACTCATGCTTTATAGATTTATTAAGTCAGTTTTCAAGATAATTTAGGCTTCTTGAATTATTTTTTTAAGGTATTCAATTGAATAAATAATAGCTAATCATGACAAATGTGCTAAAAATACTGTTTGCTGAAGATTCAACAATGGATGCTGAGCTTGCCCTTAAAATTCTGGAGAAAGAGTTTAAGGTAATAAGTGTATTAGTAGAAACTGCCACTGATTTCGAGCAACAATTGAAAGCTTTTGATCCGGATGTCGTCATTTCAGATTATAGCATGCCACAGTTTGACGGTCTAGAAGCTCTAAAACTGACAAAAGCTTATGATCCCGTTTTGCCTTTTATAATTATTACGGCTTCTCGCAATGAGGAGATCGCGGTAAATTGCTTGCGGGCAGGTGCAAATGATTATGTGCTGAAGGAAAATATGAAACGCCTGCCTTTTGCTGTGCGCGAAGCCCGCAGCAAAAGTATTGATTTGCGAGAGAAAGAGGCCTTATACGCTAAAATGAAGCAAAATGAGGAGCGTTTTGAAATTATTACCGAAAGCAGTCGCGATGTTATATTTATTTGTAATTTAAAGCTTGATTATAAGTTTGTTAGTCTTGGAATTGAGCACTTGACTGGTTTTTCTGTCGAGGAAGTGATGAAGCAGCGAATTGTAGATCATTTGCCGCCTGAGGACGAAAACTTACTGCGGGAGTTATTGCGTTCTGAATTAGAAAATGAGTTAGCTGGAAAAACTCCGAAAGATCACTTCCGGAAAATTCAATTTAGACAATATCACAAAGAGGGATATTTGATATGGGTAGAGGCTGTTGTAAGGTTTTTAAAGGACGAAAAGGGAAAACCTAAGGAGGTTTTTGGAGTGGCCCGCGATATAACAGAGCAAAAAGCACTTGACAAAAAAATTGCGGAAAGTGAGTCCTTTCTCAATTTTTCGCAGGAAATTGGCGGCATGGGTGGCTGGGAATATGATCTGAAAAATCAGAAAATATATTGGTCAGCAAATAATTACCGACTGCTTGGTCTTGAGCCTTTTAGTATTGATCCTAATAACGATTATTTTCATAGCAGGATTCATAGCGAAGACCTTGAGATTGTTAAGAATATCGAAAAAAGCGTAAAATCAAATCCCGAGAAACTAAGTTACGAATTTAGAGTCTGGATGCCTGATGAGAGCATCCGCTATTTTTTGAGCAATGCCGTGCCTTTTTTTGAACAAGGCAAGCTAGTGCGCCTCAAAGGAATAAACCTTGATATCACAGAACAAAAGAAACAGGAACAAGCACTTATCGACAGCAATTTCCGTCTTAAACTTTCGCTGGATGCCACTAATCAGGGTATTTATGACCACAATCTGGAGTCAGGAGAAATTATCGTAAGTGAAAACTATGCCCGCATGTTGGGCCACAATCCCGAAAGCTTTGTGGAAACCCAAAACGATCTTTTTGAACGCATGCATCCTGATGATGTTGAGCGTGTTATGAAAACTTATTCAGAATATCTGGAAGGAAAAACAGATGAATATAGAACTGAGTTTCGGCAAAAAACCAGCAGTGGCGTCTATAAATGGTTTTTATCGCTGGGCAGGGTTATTAATAAAAAAGATCCTAACGAACCTGAGCGTATGTTGGGATCACATATTGATATTGACGCCAGTAAACGCAATGAGCAAAAGCTGATTGAGTCGGAAGAACGTTTTAAACGCATTTTTGAAAACGCGCCCATCGGCCTGCTTCGTTTTGACGAAAACGCTGTTATCGAAAATTGCAATGAACATTTTGCGCAAATTATCGGCAGTCCGGTTAGTGAGCTCATTGGCCTGGATATGAAAACTTTAAATGATCCTGATTTGCCAGGTATTTTGCAGGAAGTGCTTCAGGGAAAAACAAAATCTTATTCAGGGCTTTATTCAAGCACCACCGCCGAAAAACAAACCCAAATAAAAGCTCTGTTTACAACGGTATTTGATTCGAAAAAGAAGGTTATTGGCGGCATCGGAATTGTGGAAGATATAACAGCGCAATTAGAAGCACAAAAAAAACTACAGGAATCCGAAGCCCGATTCTCCAGAACGTTTTATTCCAGCCCGGTAGCTAAAGCATTAATTAAGCGTGAAGGCAATATGTTTTTTGAAGTTAACGATGCTTTTTGCCGTATTTCCGGGTATGATGCCGATATGTTGATTGGTGAAAGCCTTGATAAATTCCAGCTCGTTGAGCGAGACGTTTTAAAATTTTTAATGGAGGAGTTTGAAAATGATAAGCCGGTTAATCAATTGGAAATTAGCATATCTACACGTAATGGCGAATTGCAAACTGGCCTGATTTCCATTGATTCATACATGCAAAATAATGAAAAGTTCCTGATTGTTGCTGTGCTTGATGTTACCGAGCGCAAAAGAAACGAAGAGGAGCTTTTAAAGCTTACACGTGCTGTTGAGCAGTCGCCAATATCAATTTTGATAACGGATCTCAATGGTTGTATTGAATATGTAAATCCTTGGCTTACTGAGGTTACAGGATATCTCCCGGGTGAACTGATAGGAAGAAACCCACGCGTGCTTTCTTCTGGATTAACTCCCATTGAAGATTATATACAAATGTATGAAAGTCTTAAAAGTGGGCGTGTTTGGCGTGGCGAGTTTCACAACAGGAAAAAGGATGGCAGCTTGTTTTGGGAAAAAGCCATTGTAGCACCAGTAATCAATGATATGGGTGAAGTTACGCATTATATGGCTGTAAAAGAAGATGTAACCCTGGTAAAACAATTGAGTAAAAACCTGAAGGAAAGTGAAAAACGCTACCGCAATATGTTCCGCAACAGTCCCCTTCCAATGTGGATATATGATGTAAACACATTAAGGTTTGAGGAAGTGAATCAGGTGGCTATTGCACGTTATGGCTATACGGAAAAAGAGTTTATGTCGATGACGCTCGAGGCAATCAGGCCGGAAGAGGATCTTGCTTTGTTCCATGAAAACATCAAGAAAGTAACTGATGAATTTCAAGACAACCAAATCAGGAGGCATAGAACAAAGGATGGCAGGCTAATAGATGTTGAGATTATTTCTCATGCCATACCTTCTCCTCCTGGCAAAAACCTTCGCCTTGTATTGGCAAATGACGTGACCGAAAAGTTAGAAGCTGAAAACACCTTAATGAAGGCCAAAGCGATGGCCGAAGCAAGTGATAAGCTTAAAACCAATTTCCTGAATAATATTTCGCACGAAGTGCGCACTCCGCTCAACGGGATTATGGGCGCGGCTTCCCTGCTTGATGATGAGAGTGTTGACGGAGAGTTCACTGAACTCGTAGAAATAATTCAGGAAAGCAGCGACCGGCTTATCCAAACAATTACTGACTTTATGGATATTTCACTGCTCACTTCGGGCAATATGGAAGTGTATCGCAAGCAGTTTGACTTCAAGGAGTTATTTGAGTTTGTAACCCTAAAGTTTGAAACCAGGCTGAGTGAAAAAGCTATTGAATTTGAACGCCTGATTTCAGAAGCCGATAAGCCGATTTTATTAAATACTGATCAGGAGCTTTTATCTAAGGCTATTGTGCATCTGCTGTTGAACGCCTTTAAGTTTACCAATCAGGGAAAAATTTCTGTCGGATATGCAGTAAGTAATAAAAATCTCGAGGTTTTTGTGAAAGACACTGGCATAGGTATTTCCAAAGAGAATTTTGGTAAAATTTTCGAACATTTTACGCAAGAAGATCAAAGTAGTGTGCGCCGTTTTGAGGGCAGTGGATTAGGACTGAGTATTGTGAAGGGAATAATGGATTTGTTGGGCGGAAAAGTGAGTTTGGAATCAGAGGAGGGCGTTGGGTCTTCATTTGCGCTTCTTTTGCCGCTTGAAGAAGCATCTGTGTCGCTTGCTGAGTCTAAAGCTGAAGCTGTTTTTATCGAAAAACCGACGGTATTGGTGGCCGAAGATGAAGACTCAAATTTTTATGTGCTCGATATGCTGATGCGAAAAATGGAGGTAAAAAAGGTGATACGTGCGTTCAATGGTGTGCAAGCCGTTGATATTTGTGCTAACAATGATGACATCAGTCTGGTTTTGATGGATATAAAAATGCCGGTTATGGATGGCATGGAGGCTACCCGAATTATCAAAAAAAGCAGACCCGAATTGCCAGTTATTGCTGTAACAGCTTATGCAATGAATGGTGATGAAACAAATATTATTGAGGCTGGCTGCGATGATTATATCGCTAAGCCAATCTCAATAAAAGTTATGATAGAAAAAATGAAAAAATTCGGTGTTAATAAAGTTACCGAATAGTTTTGAATGGCAGTAAATAGCTGTAAGCTAATAAACTAAATGTGAGTATAGAAAAAAAATCGTGGAAACAAAATATTCAAATCAGGCTATAAAAGACGATAACACAAAGCTTTTGAAGGCGATGTTGGATGCTAGTCGCGATGCTTTTGTGTTCGTTAGTGAAGACAGAATCGTAAGGTTTTTTAACAAAAAAGCTAAGCAATTAGCATTTGAGTTTTATAAGCGTCAAATGCAAAATGGTAGCAGTATATACGATTATCTGGTCGAAAGTGACTATAAGACTTTTGATAAGCATTTTCAGACTGCTCTCGATGGGAAACTTGACGCTAAGCTAAGATCTTTTAAGATTAGTGAAAATGGTAAATACCTTGAGTTTTATTTTCAACCCTTAACTGATTTTCCGGATATGAAAGGGGTAAGTTTAACGGTACGTGATGTAACCCGCGAACAGCAGTTGGCTGCGGCGCATAAGCGATCAACGGATGCGCTTAGGCGAAGTGAACAACGCTATAAAATGTTGGTAGAGAATGCCTTTGATGCTATTTATTTGATTAGAAATCTTAATTTTGAATATGTAAATAAACGTTATGAGGAACTAACAGGCTACAGCTCAGAGGAAGTGCTCTCGCCCGATTTTGATATCAATCGCACACTCACGCCAAAAAGCAAGGCCATCTTGGAAGAACGCTACGAGGCGCGTAAAAATGGTAAGAAACTGCCAGCACAATACGAATTTCAAGTGATACACAAAAACGGAAAAATCATTGATGTAGAGATCACTACGGCTTCTGTTTCGGAAAATGATGAAATATTGGTTTTAGGTATTATGCGCGATATATCTGATCGCATGTCGGTTCGTGCAGCTGTTGAAAACGAGAAGGCTTACTTTAAACACCTGTTCGAGAGCCTGCCATTTGGAGTCGTAGTGCTCAATTTGGAGGATATTGTGCTCGACTGCAATAGCGCTTTTCTTAATATGTTTAAGTTTGAGAAAGAACAAGCCGTGCTGTCCAAAATAAACAACCTTATTGTTCCTAATTTTTTAAAAGATGAAGGCAACGCACTTACCAATGATATAATCTTAGGGAAAGTCATTGCCAGAGAAACTACTCGAATTACTAGCGACGGTAACTTGCTTCAAGTAGCCATTAGCGGCCAGCCCATTACCCTGCCCGATGGTAGCCAAATTATTTTTGGCACTTACCAGGATATTAGTAAACGCAAAAAAACTGAGCAGGCACTGCATCAGGAACGTGAGCTGATGAATGCATTGATGGACAATATTCCCGATACCATTTATTTTAAAGATACCGCAAGTAATTTTACCCGTATCAACAAAGCACAACAAAAAGCCTTGGGCGTAAAAACCAATGAAGAAGCTATCGGTAAATCCGATTTTGACTTTTTTGACAATGCCCATGCTCAGAAATCTTTTGAAGAAGAGCGTTCGGTCATGGCTCGCAACAAGCCCATGATAAACATAATTGAGAAGGTGAAAACCAATAAAGGTTGGAAATGGTTTTCGGCAACAAAGGTGCCATTAAAGAATGATGCCAATGACATAATTGGCCTGGCTGGCATATCCCGCGACATCACAGAAATGAAACAGATGGAAGAGGCTTTGAGAAATAATGAGCAGTATCTCCAAAATATGAATGCGGAAAAAGATAAACTCTTTTCTATTATAGCGCACGATCTACGCAGCCCCTTCAACTCTTTTATCATGCTCACAGATATGTTTATTGATAAAGGGTATGGCCTAACTGCTGATGATATGAGAAATACCGCACTTTCTATGAAAAAATCAGCTTCAAACCTTTCTGATTTGCTCGATAACCTCTTAGACTGGTCACGGATACAGCGGGGTTTGCTTGATGTTGATATGGTAGACATAGAGTTGCTGCCAATAGTTCTAAACGCTATAGAAGCACTAAACGAAATGATTTTTGCCAAACAAATCAGTATTGGAAATACAATTAGCGCTGATTATCAGCTTCGGGTTGACCGCCTTATGCTTAATAGCATAATCCGCAATTTGCTTACCAATGCAGTTAAATTTACACCTAAGAAGGGTCATGTAAGGCTTGAAGCCGGCATCAGCAATGGCTGGTACACAATCAGCATTTCTGACAATGGTATTGGAATGTCAGATAAAATAAAAACTAACCTCTTTAAAATTGATGGCAAAACCGGGCGAAAAGGCACCGATGGCGAAGCAACTTCAGGTTTGGGCCTAATCTTGGTAAAAGAGTTTTTAGAAAAACTAAATGGCTATATAGAAGTGCAAAGCGAGGAAAATAAGGGGAGTATATTTAGGGCCTACTGAAAAACTAAGCCATCCTTCATTTAGTATTGTATAAT